>NZ_JAOBSQ010000023.1:0-12369 GCF_025246485.1 Acidovorax sp. K2F | reverse complement strand
CCATCGCCCATCCCACCGACAGCCGATTGCTAGACAAGAGCCGCCAGCACCTGGTCAAGGCAGCCGAGGACAACGGGCTGCGGTTGCGCCAGAACTACAACCGTGTGGCCCCACGGCTTGCCGCGCAGATCGGGCGCTACGCGCATGCCAAGCAGTTCAAACGCATGAAGAAAGCGGCGAGGACACTGCGCACTCGGGTTGGCCGGGTACACCGCGAGGTGCAGCGCCAACTGCACATGCTGCCCGAGGTGGCCAAGGCCAAAGTCCAGGACCTGCTCAACCGCACGGGCCGTATCCTGACCCAGCGCACCAAAGACAAGAACAAACTGTACGCACTGCACGCGCCCGAGGTGGAGTGCATCTCCAAGGGCAAGGCCAGGACACCGTATGAGTTTGGCGTGAAGGTCAGCATCGCCACCACGCTCAGGGAAGGGCTGGTGGTGGGCATGAGGAGCATGCCGGGCAATCCGTATGACGGCCACACGCTGGCCGAGACACTGGAGCAGGTGGGCATCCTCACCGGCATGGACAAGCCGCCGACCACGGCCATCGTGGACAAGGGCTACCGTGGCGTGAAGGTTGAGGGCGTGCGCATTCTGATGTCAGGCCAAAAGCGTGGCATCACCCGAACGCTCAAGGCCATGATCAAAAGGCATAGCGCCATCGAGCCGGCTATCGGGCACATGAAGATGGACGGGCGGCTTGCCCGCAATCCGCTCAAGGGCGCGCTGGGCGATGCGCTGCATGCGGTGATGTGCGGGGCTGGGCACAACCTGCGCCTGATTCTGGCCGCGCTGCGGCTTTTATGCGCCCGATTCGGGCTGTCGATGCAGGCGCTCATCGCGGCACTGCTGATCGCTCCCGGTGACCGCCGGTCTGTCTGGGGCTGAGAACGGTATTGTTCAGGACGGACTAATGACCGCTGAAGAATTGATGAACGTAGTCCAGACTTATCGGTACAGCGATGCCGTGTACGTGATCGTGGACTCACTGCCAATGCCATTTCAAGAGAGCTTCGTAGCTTTTCTCCGCGGATCGGCGGTGCCTGTGGGCGATGGCCTCAATCGTTATGCGTTCACTTCCGATTTCGAGCGTTGGCTGGAGACCTGTCCTTTGGTGCAGAGAGCGCAGCCATGATTCGTGCATTGCGACCGACAGTTATGTTCACCGTGCTGACATAGGCCAGGTCGGCCGCGCCTCTGTGTGAGCGTCACAGCGCGTGCGATACCACGGTTCGGGTATCAGCGTGCCAGGTGCGCCACACACCTCGCAGATATGCATCGACAACTTCTCGACGTACGCAACCATCGCCTCATCAGCCGGGTCGAGAGGTAAGAACCGCAGGCTGAGGCGGCCCCACTTCTCTCGCGTGAGAAGCGCACGCGCCTGAACGCCCCCAGAGTCCGCACGAGCCTGCAATTGCGCCAACAGCACTTCGAGCAGTGCAACCCAGCCAGGCCCTCCACAAGGATGGCAATGCGTGTATATCAAGGGATATTTGGCTTTGAAGTCTGCCAGACTCATAGCACAGCCTCACTGAATCGTAATTCTTGAGTGCTTCGGTATTAGTGATTTAAGCAACTCCATTTGATCGCCAAGTATTCTCCTATTCTCCAAAAGCAAGCCTTCTTGGTGATTCGGCTCATAGGGTAGATAGAGCAACTCCCAACCAATTTCCTCTAACAGCTTTGCGCCCTTTCTGGCATTGCAGACCGGACAGCTTGCACACACATTGAGCCAACAATCTTTCCCGCCACGCGAGAGGGGAACTATATGATCTCTAGTGAGCCATTTCGCTTGTATCGTGCCACAGTAAGCACACATAAATCGATCCCTACGAAAAAGCGCGTTATTTGAGAGCGGTATGGTATTTCGACGGTTATGCGCTTTACTACGCCCCGTCATAACCAAAATACTTTTTAACGTGATTTTTGAGCAGAGACCAGTTGCATTATTGCTGCCCCCGGTGAAAGTGAACTCATGATCGCCAAATCCATATGCGACTTTTCCCAAAACCTCATGCGTGACCGCGTCCTGCCACGTGAGCCAGCGCGACGGGAAACCAGTCGAATCTAAGGCTAAGAAAAGTGGGCTCATACGTTCCGCTCCACTAGACCAGCACAGCTACCTTGGGTCATCGGAGGCCAAACGAACTGGTGAGACAAACTAGTAAGTGCTACTAGTTTCTTGCCCTTCGGAAAACCTCGTGGCTTCCAGGGCGACTTTCGCTTGCATGAACGAAGTGGTGAACAATTTGGTAAGGATAACGGGCAGGCCGTGACCACGTTCATCCAGTGGTCCTGGCCGTTGCGGGCGAAGGGCACGATGTGTTCGCGCGTCAGGTCTTCTTCGTGAAAGTGCCCGCCGCAGTAGGCACACACATTGCGGTCGCGGGCAAAGAGCTTGCTGTTTGTCAGGCTGGGCTTGAGCTCGAACGGATTGATGCTGGGCACGCCCTTGGTGCCGATGATGCTGTTGATGGCGATCACCGATTGCTCACCCGAGATGGCGTTGTGCCCGCCCCGGAACCGGGCAATCTGGGCACCAGACTCCCAGCGCACTTCCCCGGCGGCGTAATGAATGACCGCCTGCTCCAGCGAAATCCACGATTGGGGCAGCCCTTGGGCTGACAGCTTCAAGACCTTCAAAACACGCCTCCTGGAACACAAAGTACACAAGGATCGGAACGCAGATGTCTCGCGGGCAGCCCTGCGCGGGGCCAGCCGTGGGTCACAATATACTCCGTTTTCATGACAAATTGGCGTCCTGCGCTTATTGCGCTTGCACAGACCGCTATCAAAAAGATAACAAACCGATGAAGATCTTTCGCGGATTCCACCACCCTGGCATCGCTGACGCCTGCGCGCTGACCATCGGTAATTTCGATGGCGTACACCGAGGTCACCAGGCCATGTTGGCCCTGTTGAACAGCGAGGCCGCACACCGGGGGGTGGAGAGCTGTGTGCTCACTTTCGAGCCCCACCCACGCGACTACTTTGCCGGTGCACACCACAAGCCGGAACTCGCACCAGCCCGGATCGGCACCCTGCGAGACAAGCTCACCGAGCTGGCACGCTGCGGTGTGCAGCAGACTGTGGTGCTACCGTTTGACGCGCGACTGGCCGCACAGTCACCCGAGGCCTTCATCGACGAGGTGTTGGTGCGCGGCCTGGGCGCCCGCTACGTGCTGGTGGGCGACGATTTCCGCTTTGGCCGCCAGCGAGCGGGCGACTACGCCATGCTGGACGCGGCCGGGCAAGCCAAGGGCTTCGACGTAGCACGCATGAACAGCTACGAGGTGCACGGCCTGCGCGTGTCCAGTTCCGCCGTGCGCCAGGCACTGGCGGCGGGCGACATGGAGGCGGCGGCACGCCTGCTCGGGAGGCCCTACACCATCAGCGGCCATGTGGTGCATGGCCGCAAGCTGGGGCGCGAACTGGGCGCTACGGCAGAAGGCGCGGGCGACGGTTTTCGCACCCTCAACCTGCGGTTTGCGCACTGGAAGCCTGCCGCCAGCGGCATCTTTGCCGTACTGGTGCATGGTCTCGCTGGCGAGCCCTTGCCGGGTGTGGCCAACCTGGGCGTGCGCCCCTCCCTGGACCCCAATGACGTGAACGGCGGCCGCGTGCTGCTGGAAACCCATTGCCTGCACTGGCCTGCCGAACTGGGTGCCGAAGGGGCGTACGGTAAAATCGTGCGCGTGGAACTACTGCACAAACTGCACGACGAACTGAAGTACGACAGTCTGGACGCCCTGACGACGGGTATCGCGAAAGACTGTGCGGATGCGCGCGCCTACTTTGCATCGGCCCACGCCGCTCCCAACCACACCGAGACCCGGCGCCAGACCACGCGCGACCGAATTTAGGGGGCTGCCTGCGCAGCGCCTGCCCTGCAGGCACTACACCTCCCGCGTTTCGCCCCCTGTTTCCCCGCATTGCTCCGGGCCTGCCCCGGAATGCCCCGTTTTAAGGCTCCCTCATGTCCGACAACGCCAGTACCCCCGCATCCACCGCCACGGACTTCCGCAGCACGCTGAACCTGCCCGACACCCCCTTCCCCATGCGCGGCGACCTGCCCAAGCGCGAGCCGGGCTGGGTGAAGGACTGGGAAGACCAGGGCGTCTACAAGCGCCTGCGCGACGCTCGCCGGGGCGCACCCAAGTTCATCCTGCACGACGGCCCGCCCTACGCCAACGGCCAGATCCACATGGGCCACGCGGTCAACAAGATCCTGAAGGACATGATCACCAAGGCGCGCCAGCTGGAAGGCTTTGACGCCCTGTACGTACCTGGCTGGGACTGCCACGGCCTGCCGATCGAAAACGCCATCGAGAAGAAACACGGCCGCAACCTGAGCCGCGACGACATGCAGGCCAAGAGCCGCGCGTTTGCCACCGAGCAAATCGCGCAGCAGATGGTGGACTTCAAGCGCCTGGGCGTGCTGGGCGAATGGGACAACCCCTATAAGACCATGAACCCCGCCAACGAGGCAGGCGAAATCCGCGCCTTCAAGCGCGTGATGGAGCGCGGCTTTGTGTACCGGGGCCTCAAGCCCGTGTACTGGTGCTTTGACTGCGGCTCGTCGCTGGCCGAGTTCGAGATCGAATACCAGGACAAGAAGAGCACCACGCTGGATGTGGCCTTCAAGTCGCACGACCCCGCCAAGCTGGCGGCCGCCTTTGGCTTGGCCGCGCTGACCAAGGACGCGTTCGTCGTCATCTGGACCACCACCGCCTGGACCATCCCTGCCAACCAGGCGCTGAACCTGAACCCCGAGATCAGCTACGCGCTGGTGGACACGGGCGAGCGCATCCTGCTCGTGGCAGAGCCGCTGGTGGCGTCGTGCCTGGAGCGTTACGGCCTCACGGGCAGCGTACTGGCTACCACCCTGGGCAAGAACCTGGGCGGCCTGGCATTTGAACACCCGCTGTACGATGTGAAGAGCGAGGACGGAACCCAGGGTTACAAGCGCCTTTCGCCCGTGTACCTGGCCGACTACGCCACTGCCGACGACGGTACGGGTATCGTGCACTCCTCGCCCGCCTACGGTCTGGAAGACTTCAACTCCTGCCGCGCGCATGGCATGGCGCTGGACGAGATCCTGAACCCGGTGCAGGGCAACGGCACCTACGCGGCCGACTTCCCGCTGTTTGGCGGCCAGCACATCTGGAAGGCCGTGCCCGTCATCATCGAGGCACTGCGCAACGCAGGCCGCCTGATGACCACCAAGGACATCACGCACAGCTACCCGCACTGCTGGCGCCACAAGACGCCCGTGATCTACCGCGCAGCGGCCCAGTGGTTCATCCGCATGGACGAAGGCGAAGGCGTGTTCACTAAAGCAGGCATGAAGCCCGCCAAGACGCTGCGCCAGATCGCGCTCGATGCCATTGAGCACACCAGCTTCTACCCCGAGAACGGCAAGGCCCGCCTGCACGACATGATCGCCGGGCGGCCGGACTGGTGCATCTCGCGCCAGCGCAGCTGGGGCGTGCCGATCCCGTTCTTTTTGCACAAGGATTCGGGCGAACTGCACCCGCGCACCATGGAGATCATGGACCAGGCTGCCGACATCGTCGAAAAGGGTGGCATCGAGGCCTGGAGCCGCGTGACGACCGAAGAGATCCTGGGCGCCGAAGACGCGCCACATTACACCAAGAGCACCGACATCCTGGAAGTGTGGTTCGACTCCGGGTCCACCTTCAGCCATGTGCTGCGCGGCACGCACCCCGAGGTGCACCATGACACCGGCCCTGAGGCCGACCTGTACCTCGAAGGCCATGACCAGCACCGCGGCTGGTTCCACAGCTCGCTGCTGCTGGCATCCGCGCTGGAAGGCCGCGCGCCGTATCGCGGCCTGCTGACCCACGGCTTCACTGTGGACAGCCAGGGCCGCAAGATGAGCAAGTCGCTGGGCAACGGTATCGACCCGCAGGAGATCAACAAGAAGCTGGGCGCCGAGATCATCCGCCTGTGGGTGGCCGCCAGCGACTACTCGGGCGACATCGCAGGCGACGAGAAGATCCTGGCTCGCGTGGTGGACGCCTACCGCCGCATCCGCAACACACTGCGCTTCCTGCTGGCCAACGTGAGCGACTTCGACCCGGCCAAGGATGCCGTGCCGTTTGACCAGATGCTGGAGATCGACCGCTACGCGCTCACGCGCGCGTCCGAGTTCCAGGCCGAGGTGCTGGCCCACTACAAGGTGTATGAGTTCCACCCCGTGGTCGCCAAGCTGCAGCTGTACTGCTCGGAAGACCTGGGCGGTTTTTACCTCGACGTACTCAAGGACCGCCTGTACACCACGGCGCCCAAGAGCCTGGCCCGCCGCAGTGCCCAGACCGCGCTCTACAACATCACGCACGCCATGCTGCGCTGGATGGCGCCGTTCCTGTCGTTCACGGCCGAAGAGGCGTGGAAGGTGTTTGGCAGCTCCGACTCCATCTTCCTGGAGACCTACGGCAACGTGGCGGGCGTGGGTGCCGGTGCCGACGAAGGCCTGTTGGCCAAGTGGGCGCGCATCCGCGAGATCCGCGATGCGGTCAACAAGGAGATCGAAGCACTGCGCGCCGCCGGTCAGGTCGGCTCGTCGCTGCAGGCCACCGTCACCCTCACGGCTGCACCGGAGGACCATGCACTGCTGGCCAGCCTGGGCGATGACCTCAAGTTCGTCTTCATCACCTCCGCTATTGAATTGGTAGCTGATAGCGCTTTGCAGATCAGCGTCAAGCCCAGCTCCGACGCGAAGTGCGAGCGCTGCTGGCACTACCGCAGTGATGTGGGCAGCGATGCCGCCCATCCCACCATCTGCGGCCGCTGCACCAGCAACCTCCACGGCGACGGCGAAAGCCGGGCGCACGCGTGATGGCGCGCACAGCACAGGCCGGACGCACCGGCGCGGGCATGTGGCCATGGCTGGCATGGGCGGTGTTGCTGATGGGCGCCGACCAGATCACCAAGACGCTGATCCTCAACCACTACCAGCTGGGCGACTCCACGTTCATCACCAGCTTCTTCAACATCGTGCGCGCGCACAACACCGGCGCAGCGTTCTCGTTCCTGTCGGACGCTGGCGGCTGGCAGCGCTGGCTGTTCACCGGCATCGGCGTGGCGGCCACGATCTTCATCGTGTGGCAGCTGCGCGCGCACCCGGGCCAGAAGCTGTTCAGCTTTGCGCTGTCCAGCATCCTCGGCGGAGCGGTGGGTAACGTGGTGGACCGGCTCATGCACGGCTATGTGGTGGACTTCTTGCAGTTCCACTACGCGGGCTGGTACTTCCCATCGTTCAATCTGGCGGACTCGGCCATCACGGTGGGTGCGGCCTGCCTGATCCTGGACGAGCTGCTGCGGGTGCGGCGCGAGCGTTGAGGCCACGCTGGCTTTGTTCCCCCTGAACGGCCCGCTGCATGCGGGCCGTGCTGTTTGTGCGCAGCAACGCACCCAGCGCCGACATGGGCATCTGCTCCAGCGCTATGGAATCAGGAGTATGCTTATGTGTCAGTTTTATGACAGCCCGGTGTGCGCGGTTCTTGCATTGGCCCCTGGGTCTGGTCATCGCAGGGTTTGCGCCCATCACAAGAAGAAGAAACAACGGTTTTCATGAAGCATCTCCTCAATCTCCTGGCAGCCGTAGCGCTGCTGATCTGGGGCACCCACCTGGTGCGCACCGGCATCCTGCGTGTGTTCGGCGCGAACCTGCGTCAGCTCATTGCGCACAGCGTCAGCAGCCGCTTCACCGCTGTGCTCTCCGGCATTGGCGTGACGGCGGTGGTGCAGTCCAGCACGGCCACCGCGCTCATCGTGTCGTCCTTTGTGGGCCAGGGCCTGGTGGGCCTGCCTGCGGCGCTGGCCGTGATGCTGGGCGCCGACGTAGGCACCAGCGTGATGGCCGTGGTGTTCTCCATGGATCTGTCGTGGCTGTCGCCCCTGTTCATCTTTGTGGGCGTGGTGCTGTTCATCTCGCGCAAGGACACCGCCGTGGGCCGCGTGGGCCGGGTGCTGATCGGCCTGGGGCTAATGCTGCTGGCGTTGCGCCTCATCACCGAATCGACCACGGTGCTCACCCAGTCGCCCACCGTGCGCACCCTGCTGGGCGCGCTCACCAGCGATCTGCTGCTGGAGATTTTTACCGGCGCCATTCTGGCCATCGTGGCGTACTCCAGCCTCGCCACCGTATTGCTCACAGCGGCGCTGGCGGGCTCGGGCGGTATTCCGGCGGACGTGGCGCTGGGTCTGGTGCTAGGCGCCAACCTGGGCAGCGGTGTGCTGGCGGTGTTGACCACCATGAAGTCCAACGTGCAGACACGCCAGGTGCCCCTGGGCAACCTGTTCTTCAAGATCATTGGCGTGCTCATCATGACGCCGCTCACCGGCCTGTGGCTGCAGCATGTACGGCCCTACGTGCCCGAAACCGCCGCCCTGGTGGTGCTGTTCCACCTGGCCTTCAATATCGTGGTGGGCATCGTCTGCATTGGCCTGACAGGTACGGTGGCGCGGGCTGTGCAGCGCCTGCTGCCGGTTGAAAAGGCGCAGGCTGCCGCAGGCACCCGTCCCCAGCATCTGGACCCCTCCGCCCTGGCCACACCATCGCTCGCCATCTCGTGCGCGGCGCGCGAAGCCCTGCATCAGGCCGACGTGGTCGAATCAATGCTGCTGGGCTTGCACAAGGTGATCCGCACGGACGACCTGCAGTTGGCAGAAGACCTGCGCAAGCTCGATGACGAGGTGGACGGCCTGTACTCGGCCATCAAGTACTACATGACCAAGATCTCGCGCGAGGCCCTGGACGAACGCGAGGGCCGCCGCTGGGCCGACATCATCAGCTTCACCATCAACATGGAGCAGATCGGCGACATCATCGAACGGGTGCTGATCGACATCGAGGACAAGAAGATCAAGAAGGGCCGCCAGTTCTCCGAGGCGGGCATGGAAGAGATCAACGAGCTGCACGCCCGCCTGATCGACAACCTGCGGCTGGCGATGAGCGTGTTCTTGAACGGCAGCGTGCGCGACGCACAAAAGCTGCTCGAAGAAAAAGCGCGCTTTCGCGACCTGGAACACGCCTATTCGGCTACCCACCTGGCACGCCTGTCGGACAACACGGTGCAGAGCATCGAGACCAGTTCACTGCACATCGACCTGATCAGCGAGCTCAAGCGCATCAACTCGCTGCTGTGCTCGGTGGCCTACCCCATTCTGGAATCGGCCGGCGCCCTGGCGCCGAGCCGCCTGCGCACGCTCAACGAACAAAGTTGAAGCCTTTTGGGCTGTAGGCGCATATTCCCTATGCGCTTTCAGCTACATAAAAGATAGCAAACCAGCGTCTACGCACTGCGCCGCGCATAGCGCTGCGCCAACACCGCACACACCATCAGCTGCATCTGGTGGAACACCATGATGGGCAGCACGATGGCGCCCACCGCGTGCGACGCAAACAGCACCTTGGCCATGGGCACACCGCTGGCCAGGCTCTTCTTGGAGCCGCAGAACACCAGGGTGATTTCGTCCTCCTTGGAGAACCCCATGCGCCGCGCAACCCAGGTGGTGGTCACCAGCGCCAGGGTCAGCAGCACGGCGCACACCACTACCAGGCCCAGCAGCGCAGACGCTGGCAGCTGCCGCCACAGCCCCTCGACCACCGCAGCGCTGAAGGCGGTGAACACCACCAGCAGGATGGAGCCCTGGTCCACCAGCTTCAGCGCTGCCGCCCGGCGCTGCACAAAACCCCCAATCCACGGACGCAGCAGGTGGCCCGCCACAAAGGGCACCAGCAGCTGCAAGGTGATGCGGCCGATGTTGGCCAGCGTGTCATGCTGCGCAGCGCCTGCCTGCTGCTGCGCCTCGGGCAGCAACAGCCCCACCAGCAGCGGTGTGATCACAATGCCCAGCAGGGTCGATGCCGACGCGCTGCAGATGGCCGCCGGCATGTTGCCGCGCGCCATGGCCGTGAACGCAATGGCCGACTGCACCGTAGCTGGCAGCACGCACAGGTACAGGATGCCGGTGTAAAGCCCGGGCGTGACCAGCGGCAGCAGCAACGGCCGCAGCGCCCAACCCAGCAGCGGGAACAGCACAAACGTGGTGCCCACGACCACCAGGTGCAGCCGCCAGTGCGAGAGCCCCGCCACGATGGCATCCCGCGAGAGCTTGGCCCCGTGCAAGAAGAACAGCAGTGCCACCGCAGCCACGGTGATCCCCTCCAGCGCCTGGGCAGCCACGCCCGATGCAGGCAACACGCTGGCGAGGGTGACGGTGCCCAGCAGGGCCAGGGTGAAGTTGTCAGGGAGAAAACGGGAACGGGCCATGGGTGACAGCGCAGCGGCAGCGCAAAAAATGCAAAAGGATATGGGGCACACAAACCCCAAAGACACGCATTGGACCGCAGCCTGATTCCAAAGAGAAATGGATTTCTCTGATGGATTTATGATTCGAGTGCATGAATATCACCCTGCGCCAGCTGTACGTGTTTCAGTCGGTGGCCGCCACCCACAACTTCAGCCGCACCGGCGATGCGGTGGGACTGACCCAACCGGCCGTGAGCCGCTGCATCACCGAGCTGGAAGCCCAGCTGGGCCTGAAGCTGCTCAACCGCACCACGCGCGAAGTGACGCTGACCGATGCGGGCCAGCGCATGTCGGCACGCCTGCCGCGTGTACTGGAGGAGCTGGAGAACACGCTGCTGGACGTGCGGGAACTGGCCACCGAGCGGCGCGGCCGCGTGCGTGTGGCCAGCAGCCCCACACTGTCGGCCAACCTCATGCCCGACTGCATCGCCGACTGCCAGCGCACCCTGCCTGGGCTGGAGTTGGTGCTGCTGGACCGCATCCAGAGCGCAGTGCTGGCCAGCGTGCTGTCGGGCGAGGTGGACTTTGGCGTGGTCATCGACCCCAGCGAGCGCGAGGCGCTGCACTGCGAGACCATCCTCACCGAACCCTTCTGCCTGGCCTGCCCGCCCGACCACCGGCTGGCGGGCAAACGCAAGGTGCGCTGGACCGACCTGCAGGACGAAGCGCTGGTGCTGCTGGATCACGAATCCGGCAGCCGCCGCCTGATCGATCGCGCACTGGCCGAGCACGGGGTGGCCTGCACGGTGGCTCAGGAGGTGGGCCACCCCACCACCATCTTCCGCATGCTGGACGCAGGCCTGGGCATTTCGGTGATCCCAACTCTGGCGCTCCCGCCAGAAGGCCTGACACGGCTGGCGGTGCGCCCCCTGGTGCCGCGCGTGGACCGGGAGATCATGCTGGTGCACCGGAGGCACCGCGCGCTCTCGCCCGTGGCGCAGTCGGCCTGGGACCTGGTGAAAACGGTGGCGGTGCAGCGGTTAGCCGGCAAAGGCCACACCGCGAAGTGACTACGCTGCGCGCTTGATCGGCACTGCGCACCGCATGCACCACGGCGAAGAAGCGGGTCGATGGAGCACTACCTAAGAAGCGCCAGAACCCCCTGGGGCAACTGGTTGGCTTGTGCAACCATGGCAGTCCCCGCCTGCTGTAGGATCTGCGCGCGCGAAAGGTTGGCAGTCTCGGCTGCAAAATCGGCGTCTTGAATGCGGCTGCGCGACGCTGAAAGGTTTTCCGAAGTCACCTGCAAGTTGGCTATCGAGGTCTCGAATCGCGACTGCAGAGCGCCCAGCTTCGCGCGCTCACCATTGATGAAAGCCAGAGCGGAATCCACCGTCTTGAGTGCATCGGTAGCTTTGCGGAAGGTGGTGATATCCAAATCGGAGACTCTATCCAGTGTGGACGACTTGGCTATGTTGCTGAAGTTCGACGTGTCTGGCACCACAGAGAATGCCTTTTCGGAGTCAAGTATCACCTCACCGCTGGCCACGACACTGTCCGCAGTGTTGTCTGCCGCCAAGGTTGCCCATGCCCCATAGCTCTTCGAGAGCGTCACGTCACCTGCGTTAGATATCGCTGATGTGTCCGCTACGAGGATGTCATTACCAGACGCATTGGTGAGCAAAATGAGGGCGCCGTTGTTTTGCAACTCGGCGGTAATCCCCGTCTTGGAAGACTGATCGTTGATCGCAGCGACAGCCGCTGACAGTCCATCGGCAGTTGCAGCGGCGGACAAGGTGAACGAAATGGTTTGCGCCGTGCTGTTATCCGATTGAAGCTGCAATGAGTATGCGCCCGATGCCGCAAAGGTCACAAACATTTCAGTGCGAGCCGAGGCGCTAACCCCGGTGTCTCCCTTTACGGCATTGATCTTGTCGGCAACTGCGGAAGCTGTGGCATTGGACGCGATGTCGATATTCTTGCTTCCCACAAAGCCATTCACGGCAAGCGTTCCCGCAGTGACGCCGTTGGAGCCAAATGATGATGAGACAACCGGGGGAGTCTCAACCCATATCTTGTTATTT
>NZ_JAOBSQ010000022.1:0-92068 GCF_025246485.1 Acidovorax sp. K2F | reverse complement strand
TTGGCTAGCGCCCAGGTTGCGCTGCGCCGTCAAGGACGCAACGTTGGTGTTGATCGTGGATGCCATGCCTATGCCCCGCCCCAGGTTTTTTGTGTTTGTTATGGCACGACGGTGCCGTATCTAGATGTCGTATCGACGCCAGACCGGCGAACTTGAGGTGCAACACGCACGTCCATTCGAGAGGACCGATCGCACCGCCATCCAAAATTGGAGCCAAAGTGCATTCAAGCGTTAGTGCAACATGCCCTGAATGCTCCATATTTAATAGCAAAAAATTCACCCGGGTCCCTCGGCCTGTGCTGGGCCGGCAACGCTTGCCACGTAGCGCTCCAACCCCGACACCAGCGCATCAAACGTGCGCCTGCAGCGCGGACTGGTGCGCAGGTCCTCGTGCATCACCACCCAGGTCTCTAGCCCGTATTGAAACTGCTGCGGCAGCACCCGCACGAGTGCGGGGGCACTGCGCCGGGCCAGTGCTTCCTGGCAAATGCCGATGCCGGCGCCTGCGCGGACAAAGGCCAGCTGCGCCACATCGCTGTCGCTGCGCACGGCAAACCGATCGCGCCGCCACACAGGCAGGGCCTTTTGGGCCGCACGCAAAAAAGGTGTTTCTGCATCAAAGCCGATCAGGCGGTGCTGCGCCAGCTCGGCCAGGGTGGCGGGCATACCCTGGGCGGCGATGTAGCGCGGATGGGCATACAGGCCCAGCGGGATGGTGCCCACGCGGCGGGCGATGAGCGCGTCCTGCCGGGGTTCGGTCATGCGGATGGCGATGTCGGCCTCGCGCTGCAGCAGGTCGTGCACGCGGTTGCTCAGCACCAGCTCCACCGTCAACGCGGGATGCTCGGCCTGCAACTGCGCGAGGAGGGGCGGCAACACCTCGACCCCCATCACCTCGCTGGCGCTCACGCGCACCGTGCCGCGCACGCCGTCGCCATGGCTGTCAGCCGCGCGCACCAGCGCCGCCGCAGAGTGACCCATGGCTTCGGCGTAGCTGCGCAGGGCCAACGCGGCCTCGGTGGGCAGCAGGCCCTGCTGAGAGCGCGTGAAGAGCACCAGCCCCAGGGCCTGCTCCAGCGCGGCAATGTGGCGGCCCACGGTGGGCTGCGTCACCCCCAGGGCCCGCGCGGCGCCTGACAGGGAGCCCTCCCGCAGTACGCCGAGGTACGAGCGGTACAGCTCCCAGCCAATGTCATGGCGATTCGGTTGATCCATACATAAATGTATAGCCATCAACTCATTTTCAGCAATTCCATTTAATCACTGGGGCGCAGACACTGCCTTTATCCATAGTTTTTGAAGGAGCATCGCGATGAGCAACAACCCCAACAACCCCATCGGCAGCCGCCCCAGGGCACTGGTTCTGGGCGTCACCGGCGGCATTGGCGGCGAGGTGGCGCGCCAGCTGCGTGACCGGGAGTGGGAGGTGGTGGCAATGCACCGCAACGCAGCGCAGGCCCGAGAGCAGCGCGACGGGTTCACCTGGGTTCGGGGTGACGCGATGACCCAGGCCGATGTGATGGCTGCTTCCACGGGCTGCCAGGTGATCGTGCACGCGGTCAACCCACCCGGCTACCGGCGCTGGAGCGAGCTGGTGCTGCCAATGATCGACAACACGATTGCAGCGGCCCGGGCGCACGGGGCCACGGTGGTGCTGCCAGGCACCGTCTACAACTACGGGCCGGACGCCTTCCCGGTGCTGCACGAAGACGCCCCCCAACACCCCCGCACACGCAAAGGCGCCCTGCGGGTGGAGCTGGAGCGCCGCCTGCAGCAAGCCACCGAGCCACACCCGCTGGAGGCAGCATGCCGTGTGATCATCGTGCGCGCGGGCGACTTCTTTGGCCCGCAGGCGGGCAACAGCTGGTTTGCGCAGGGCCTCATCCAGCCGGGCCGACCGGTGGCCACGGTAAAGCAGCCAGGCGCGCCCGGCGTCGGGCACCAGTGGTCGTACTTGCCCGACGTGGCGCGCGCCATGGTGCTGCTGCTGGAGCGGCGCGCCGAGCTGCCCGCGTTTGCCCGTTTTCACCTGGCTGGGCATTGGGATGCCGACGGCACGCAGATGGCGGCTGCCATTGGCCGTGTGGTGGTGGCGCGGGGCAGCCAGGCGCCGCGCGTGCAGGCTTTTCCGTGGTGGCTGGTCACGCTGGTCTCGCCGTTCGTGACCACCTTGCGTGAAATGCGCGAGATGCGCTACCTGTGGCAGCAGCCGGTGCGCATGGCCAACGACCGGCTGCGGGCGGTGCTGGGCGAGGAGCCACACACCCCGCTGGACGAGGCGGTGCAGGCCACCTTGCAGGGCCTGGGCTGCCTGCCAGCCTGCTCCGGTAGCAGCGGGAGCGGGCACGCACAGGCCGCACCGGCAACTACACTCCCAGAAACCCCGCAATCACCAGCCCGGCTTCCAGCGTGAACGCCCCCTGGGCCACCCGCTCGCGCACCGCGTCCAGAGGCAGCAGGTCAAAACGCTCGACCTCGCCGTCCTGGTTGTCGGGCTCCATGCCCTGAGGCACCTGGGCGCGAAACCAGTCGATGCGCTCGACCATGAAGCCCGCGCCCCCGCCCTCGCGGCTGGGGCGGCTGAACAGCACCTGGCCCCCGTGCGCCACGTCGGCCAATGCCTCCACCCGCAAACCGGCCTCTTCCCAGGTTTCGCGGGCCAGGGCCTGCGACAGAGAGTCGGCAGCGGAGACCATGCCCCCCATCAGCGTGTCCCATAGTCCGGGGTTGCTGGGCTTGGTCAGGGAGCGCTTTTGCACCCACATGCGCCCGTCGGGCGCCAGGCCCACCAGGTGCACGGCGCGGGTGGCCACGCCCAGCACACGTACCGCCCCGCGCTCCACGGTGCCGATGACCTCGCCCGCCGGGTTGGTGACCGCCAACTGCTCATCACGCCAGGGGCCGCACAGGCCCGCATCGCGCAGCGCGGCGGCCAGGGTGTTGAGGGCATCCGTGGTGTCGGTGGGCGATGCCTGCAAATGCCACGCACGGCCCTGAGAATGCTCTGCTTCTGATAGCTTGTAGCGCTTATTCATCAAGCGCTTCAGGCTGATTTGGCTGAAAAACCCCGGCGCTACCGAGCCCACCACCTGCCCCGCCACCACCAGGGGCTGGCGCGGCTGGGCGGGTGGCTGCTGCGCCGCCTGGCGTGCCCCTGCCAGCCACTGGTCGAAGGTGGGCGCCTGTGCAGCCGTGTTCACAGCGTGAGGATGGTGCAGCCGGTGGTCTTGCGTGCTTCCAGGTCGCGGTGGGCCTGCTGCACATCGGCCAGCGGGTAGCGCTGGTCGATGTGGATCTTGACCTGCCCGCTGGCGACCACGGCAAACAGGTCGTCCGCCATGGCTTGCGTGGCCTCGCGCGTGGCGATGTGGGTGAACAGCGTCTGACGCGTGACGTACAGCGAGCCTTTGGCGCCCAGGCTGCCGGGCGCAAACGGCGCCACCGGGCCCGACGCGTTGCCGAAGCTGGCCATCAAACCGAAGGGGCGCAGGCATTCGAGCGACTTGTCCCAGGTGTCCTTGCCCACCGAGTCATACACCACCTTCACGCCCTTGCCGCCGGTGATCTCCTTCACACGGGCCGCAAAGTCCTCGGTGCTGTAGTTGATGGCGTGCGCCGCGCCGTTGGCCAGCGCCAGCTGGCACTTGGCATCGGACCCTGCCGTGCCGATGAGCTGCAGGCCGAGCGCCTTGGCCCATTGGCAGGCGATGAGGCCCACACCGCCCGCTGCGGCATGGAACAGCACATGGTCGCCAGGCTGCAGGCCTTCCACAGGCCGGGTTTTCTTGAGCAGGTATTGCGCCGTCAGGCCCTTGAGCATCATGGCCGCGCCAGTCTCGAAGCTGATGGCGTCGGGCAGCTTGCACACGCATTTGGCGGGCATCACGCGCACTTCGCAGTAGGCGCCGGGAGGGTTGCTGGCATAGGCGGCGCGGTCGCCCACCTTCAGGTGCGTGACGCCCTCACCCACCGCCTCGATCACGCCCGCGCCTTCCATGCCGATGGTGGCGGGCATGCTCAAAGGGTACAGGCCCGTGCGGTGGTACACGTCAATGAAGTTCAGGCCAATGGCGTGGTGGCGGATGCGGACCTCACCGGGGCCAGGCTCGCCCACAGGGACGTCAACGATGTGGAGTTCTTCGGGACCACCGTGCTGGCGGATCTGGACGGCAAGGCTCATGGCTAACGTCTCCTCAAACAAAAAAGGGGGGATGTCTCAACGGCGGCCATCCTGCCACGAATCGCACGCGGTTGCCGACGGCCCTTGCAGCACCGGTGCGTGCTGGGGCCTTGTGCCCCGGGCGCAGCAGGGCCCGGGCTGCACCGTTACAGTGCAGCCCCATGACTCAAAAAATCACACCCAGCACGGCCGTGCTGCTGGTGATTCCGCCCCTGCTGTGGGCCGGCAACGCTGTGGTGGGGCGGCTGGTCCATGACCTGATTCCCCCCATCACCCTGAATTTCATCCGCTGGGTGCTGGCCTTTGCCATCCTGCTACCCCTGGCCCATGGCGTGCTGCGCACAAACAGCCCGCTGTGGCCGCACTGGCGCCGCTATGCGCTGCTGGGCCTGCTGGGCATCGGGGCCTACAACGCGCTGCAGTACATGGCGCTGCAGACTTCCACCCCCATCAACGTGACGCTGGTCGGCTCCAGCATGCCGGTGTGGATGCTGGCCGTGGGCGCGCTGTTCTTCGGGGCCAGCGTCACGCGGCGGCAGGTGCTGGGGGCATTGCTGTCGGTGTGTGGTGTGCTGCTGGTGCTGAGCCGGGGCGAGTGGTCACAGCTGCTGGCCTTCCGCCTGGTGCCGGGCGATTTGTTCATGCTGCTGGCCACCATCTCGTGGGCTTTCTACAGCTGGCTGCTGTCGCGCACCAGCGAGCCCACCAGCATCCGGGGCGACTGGGCTGCGTTTTTGATGGCACAGATGGTGTTTGGACTGGCCTGGTCGGGCAGCTTTGCGGGGGCCGAATGGGCCAGCGGGCGCACGCACATCGCATGGGGATGGCCGCTGATTGCCGCCCTGGCCTTCATCGCCGTGGGGCCTGCGGTGCTGGCCTACCGCTGCTGGGGGGTGGGCGTGCAACGCGCCGGGCCCGCAGCTGCCGGGTTTTTCATCAACCTCACGCCGCTGTTTGCCGGGGTGCTCTCGGCGGCCTTTCTGGGCGACACGCCCAAGGCGTTCCATGCCGTGGCGTTCGCGCTGATCGTGGGTGGCATTGTGGTGTCGTCACGGCGTTGACGGATGCAATTTTTGGTCTAAACCAGCGGTAGCGCATGTATTTATTATCCCAATTGCTACACAAAGAGTAGCAAACGGCGTGACCTTTCTGGGCCCCTCAACCCGGGGCAGTGACCGTGGTGGCGGACTCCATCAACGCCTCCAGGTCCATCACCGGGGTGGGCCGCCCCAGCAGATAGCCCTGGAAGTACACACAGCCGTGCCGGGCCAGGAAGTCCTTCTGTGCCTCGGTTTCCACCCCTTCGGCAATCACATCCAGCTCCAGGTTGCGTGCCATGCCCAGAATGGTCTGGACGATCACATCGTCGGTGTGCCGCACCCCCAGGTTGCGCACAAAGGACTGGTCGATCTTGAGCTGGTCCAGCGGCAGCCGCGTGAGATACGCCAGCGATGAATAGCCGGTGCCAAAGTCATCCACCGAAAAGCGCACGCCCTTGGTCTTGAGCATGCCGATCTTGGCGATGGTGTCGTCCACGTTGTCCAGCACCAGCGATTCGGTGAGTTCGAGCTTGAGCAGGTGCGGCTTGGCGCCCGTCTCGCGCAGCACCTCCACCACCCGGGCCACAAAGTCGCGCTGGCGGAACTGCCGCGCACTCACGTTGACCGACACCTGCAGGTGCCGGTAGCGCTCGTCCCCCTGCCAGGCCGCCAGCTGCTCGCAGGCCGTGCGCAGCACCCAGTGGCCCATGGGCACGATGAGTTCGCTTTCTTCGGCCACGCCTATGAACTCGCCGGGCGCAACCAGCCCGCGCTCGGGGTGCTGCCACCGGATCAGGGCCTCGGCGCCCACCATGCGGCCATCCAGGTGGAACTGCGGCTGGTAGTGCAGCACAAACTGCCGCGCCGTGAGCGCCATCTGCAGGTCGGTCTCCAGCTGCGCGCGCATGCTGATGACAATCTGCATCTGGGGGTCAAAAAAGCACAGCGCGTTGCGCCCTTGCGATTTGACCTGGTACATGGCGATGTCAGCCTCTTTCAGCAGGTCCACCGACGACTGCAGGCTGCCGCCCATCAGCGTGGCGCCAATGCTGGGCGTGCTGTGGTGCGCGTTGCCCCCCAACGTGTAGGGCACGTTCAGTTTGCGCAGGATCTTCTCGCCCACCCGGCGCGCCTGGGCGGCGGCCTCATCACGGTGCACCGACAGGTCACTGAGCATGACCACGAATTCGTCGCCCCCCAGGCGCGCCACCGTGTCCTCGCGCCGCACGCAGGTCTTCAGGCGCTGGGCCACCTGACGCAACAGCATGTCGCCCACCTCGTGGCCCCGCGTGTCGTTCAGGGTCTTGAAGTGGTCCAGGTCCAGGAACAACAAGGCGCCGTACTGCCCGCTGCGCACGCTGGCGGCAACGGCTTGCTGCATCCGGTCCATCAACAGACGGCGGTTGGGCAGGTTGGTCAGCGGGTCGTAAAAGGCCAGGCTCTCGATCTCCGTGCTGGCCTTGCGCAGCGCTGTCACATCGTGGTAGCTGATCACGAGGCCACCATCGGGTGTGGCGCGCTCGGTGATCTGGATAGTGCTGCCGTTGGCGTACGACTGTTCACGCGGTTCAGGCTGGTGCTTTTGCCGCTCCAGGCGCTGGCTCACCCACCGCTTGCGCTCCTCGTCGGACAGGCGGGGCGAGTGGTGCTCCACCGTGGCCTCCAGCACTGCGCGGAACGGCATCAGGGGCGTGATCACGCCCTGCAGCCACGGGAGGATGGTTTCGAGCTGGCGATTCCACTGCACCACGCGCTGCTGGCTGTCGAGTAGCAAAAATCCGCTGACCATGGATTCCAGCGCCTGGTCCAGCGTGGCCTTGGACTGCGCGATGGCCAGGCGGGCCTGGGACATGCGGTCCACATACCGCAACGCCAGCACTCCCGCCGCAAAGATCATGGCGATGAACAGCGCGGTGGTCAGCGCAATGGCATCGCGCTGGTCGCGCCAGCCGGCGAGCGCCGCATCCAGCGGAATGCTGGCCGCGATGCGCAAGTCCTGGTACAGGATGGGCCGGAACACCACCAGCGATGGCTCGCCGGTCAATCGCGCAGGGGCCTGCCAGGCCATTCCCCGGTCGACCAAGTCTCCGATGGGCGGCGTGAGCGTGGGCGCGGTCACGTCTTCGCGGTTGGGCACGCTCAGCAGCAGTTGCCCGGTGGCGCGCTCCAGCGTGACCTGCAGGCCGCTGATGTCCACGCCCTGTACCAGCACCGAGCTGAGGGCCGACACCGGCAGCTCGGCCACGGCCACCACCCGCGAGCTGTCGGCCATGCGCAGGTGGCGAGCGAAGTACAACACTTTCTCGGAACTGGCAAAGCTCACCACCGGCGCACTGACCATCAGGGTGGATACAGGTTGCTCCAGCACGCTCTCCAGAAAACCGGCCGGCAGTTGCACCAACAGGCTGGCGCCTGCGGGGTCGGACGACGCCAACGCCTTGCCCGTGCTGTCGAGCACCGCCACGTAGCGCACCATGAGGTTCTGCCGCGCCGACCCCCGCAGCCGCTGGCTTGCCGAATCGGCATCCAGCCACTTGGGCATGGCATTGGACAGTCCCAGCAGCTCGTCCATGCTGGCCAGCAGCACGTCCACGGCCAGCAGCGAGCGGTTGAGTGCCGCCTCTGCGCCCGCCACGAAGCGGGTGGCCTGGGCCTCGCTATCGGCCAGCGCGGCCTGGCGGGCATTCCACGCCAGGGTACCGGCCACCGCCACCACGGCCGCCACAAACACTGCAGCGCCCGCCCAGACATAGGCCTTGATGCGCGAAGGTGCGGCGGACTCTGTCATTTCGCAGGCGCTGCCTGCAGCCCACGCACTGGCCCGATGGTCTGGTTCCAGACCTGCGCGCAGCGAGCGCCGCAACGCTGCACCCAGCGCGGCAACACGGTGGATTCAAGGATCTCCTGGCGGCTGCGCTCATCCTGGGGCGACACGGGCACCACCACCATGCTGCCCTTGGTGCCAGCGTTGCAGGTGGGGGCACCCCGGTTGCAAGCCAGTCCGTCGGCAGTTTCACGCTCGGACTCGGCCCAGATGGCGGCTTCCAGGCGGGGCAGTTCGCGCTTGAGCAGCGTGCGCAGGTCGGGCGGCAGCGCCGCCCAGGCGGCCTGGTTGGCACCAAACACGGCAAGCCCCCAGGTCACCGGCAGGGTGTGCACGTGGGTGGTGAGCGCCGGCAGGCCAAGCATGTTGCCCGACATGGTGCCGGTGATGGCGCATTCGGTATTGCCCGCGGTCAAGCTCGGCACGATCTGCGAAAAACTGGTCAGCACGGGCACCCCGCCCAAGGCGCCCACAAAGTCGGCCTGGCTGGCCGACGACACACGCACGCGGCGGCCAGTGAGTTCGGCCAAGGTACGCAGTGGCTTCTTGCAGAACACCACCTGCGCCGGGTACACATAGATGGCGAGTGCCTCGACGCCATGCTGCTCACGCAACGCCTTTTCGAGGTAGGGGCGAAACGCCGCCAGCGTGGTCTTGAGCGTGGCAAGGTCGGGGTTCAGTCCGGCCAGGTCAGGCGCTGTGTATTCGGGGTATTGCGCGGTGAACGAACTCATCAGGGTGGTGCCAAAAGGAACCACGCCCAGCTGTAACAAACGCAGCATCTCGGCCCCAGGCACGCCGGCCCGGTCAAAGGGCACGATCTCTGCCTGGAAGCGCCCGGCGCTCAGGCGAGAAAGCTCCTTGGTCCAGAAGGGCTCTTCCTGCCGGACGTACTGGCTGATACCGGCCAGACCGCCCACGATGCGCAACCGGTACGGAGCTGCCGCTGCAGTGCCCGCACCCGCCGCGCTGGCCGCATCGGCGGCCTGCACAGCTGCCCCAACGCACAGCGCCAGACACAGCAGGGTGCAGTGGCGTTTCAGGCGCGGCAGAAAGGGAGTGTGGACAGATTGCATGGCGGCGGACAGTGGCAGGCGCTGGCCCGCAGTATTCCACCAATTATTCAGCGCTCCGGTAAAGCTGTCGGCAAAACACCACGCCAGCTTCCGTTCTGAGCAAGCACTGCGCCACACAGCCCACCAGCCGTGCCTCGTCGGGCCCGGCCTGCGTCAGAACGTACCGGGGTAGGCACCACCGTCGGCCAGCACGTTCTGTCCCGTCATGTAGCCCGCGTGCACGCTGCACAGGAAGGCGCAGATGGCACCAAACTCTTCGGCAGTGCCATACCGCCCTGCCGGAATCTGCGCCTGCTGCGCGGAGCGCACATCCTGGACGCTCTTGCCCGCCTTGCTGGCGGCTGCCGTGACGGTGGCTGCGAGCCGGTCGGTGTCGAACTTGCCAGGCAGCAGGTTGTTGATGGTCACCCCGCTCGCTGCAATCTTGCTGCGCGACACACCCGCCACAAACCCCGTGAGACCACTGCGCGCGCCGTTGGACAGGCCCAGGATGTCGATGGGCGCCTTCACGGCGCTGGAAGTGATGTTGACGATGCGGCCAAACCCGCGTTCAGCCATGCCATCCACCGTGGCCTGGATCAGTTCGATAGGGGTCAGCATATTGGCGTCCACAGCCTTGATCCAGGCGTCGCGGTTCCAGTCGCGGAAGTCGCCGGTGGGTGGGCCGCCTGCGTTGGTGACCACGATGTCGAAGTCACGGCCCGGTCCTCCGGCCACCGAGAACACCGCCGCACGCCCTTCGGGCGTGGTGATGTCGGCCGCCACAGCCAGCACCTGCGGCGATGCACCCTTTTGGCCGCTGGCGCTAGTCTTGTTTGCACTTTCAGCTATCAAACGAGTAGCAGCCTGTTCGAGTGCCTCGGCACTGCGGGCGTTGATGACCACATTGACACCCTCGCGCACCAAAGCCTGCGCGCAGCCATAGCCCAGCCCCTTGCTCGCGCCACACACCAGCGCCCATTTGCCTGCAATACCCAAATCCATAACAATCTCCTGGTTGCACACTGATACAAGTGTGCTTTGTTAAATCATAGTTGGAGAGCATCACCATGAACCGGCCGCACTGGAAAGCCCTGGCGCCTTGGCTGGCATCGGCCGCGATGGCCCTCTTGCCACTGCTCAGCTCCACAGCGCATGCGCAGGAGGCTGCCGTGGTCAAACGCGCCACCCAGCTGCGCGACAGCCCCGCAGAAAGCGGCGCCAGCGTGGCCCCCCTGGAGGCCAACTCAGTAGTCACGCGCAGCAGTGAGCGCAAGGGGCCCTGGACCAAGGTCAGCACAGCACAAGGCGCTACGGGCTGGGTCCATATGTTTGACCTGGGCCCCCAGTCAGGCGCAGCACCGGCCACTGGTAATGCCGCAACGAGCGGAATGCGAGGCCTTGGCAGCTTGTTCGGCGGAAACAGCGGCGGCACCACGACCGCCACCTCCACCGTGGGCATCCGGGGTCTGGGAGCCGAAGACATCGCCAAGGCGCAACCCAACCCGGCAGCCGTGACCCAGGCCGAGGGGCTGCGGGTCAACGCCGACCAAGCCCGCCAGTTCGCCAGCAATGCGTCGCTGCAGCCACGCAACGTGGCACCCCTGGCGGAGCCGCCCCGGCCCTCCTCCAGCAGCGGATCGGGGGCGACAGGCTCGTCCAACAATCCGTCCGACCCCAATTTCAGCCCCAACTGAGCGAGAGCTGCCATGCGTCTGCCCCCATCCCTCTCCCGCACCCGGCTGCTCGCTGCGGCGTGCACCGCCCTGGCCCTGACCCTGCTCCCCAGCCAGGGACAGAGCCAGGGGGTCATGAATCTGCTCAACGCCCTGGGTGGTGGCAGCTCCACCAGCAACACCGGCGGAGGCCTGCTGGGCGCCATCACCGGTGGAGGCAGCCCCGCAGGCCAGGGAGATGACCTCATCAGCATGCTCACCCGTTCGGTCGAGAGCATCGACGAGCCCCGCGAGATCGAAATCGGCCGCCAACTCTCGGCCGTGCTGCTGGGCAGCAAACCCCTGCACCCGGACATGGCACTGCAGCGGTATGTGAATCAGCTCGGGCGCTGGATTAGCCTGCAATCGCCCCGCCCCAACCTGCCGTGGACCTTTGTGGTGCTGGACGATTCGGGGTACAACGCCTTTGCGGCCCCGGGGGGGTATGTGTTCGTGACCAAGGGCCTGATCGACCGCTGCGCCGACGAGGCCGAGCTGGCTGGCATCCTCGCCCACGAAATCACCCACGTCACCGCCAAACACCACCTGCTGGCCATTCGCAAGACGGCACAGTCGGGCATGCTGACCCAGTTGGTGGCTTCGCAGATCAAGACCAACGCCGTGGGCAACGTGGTGGCCTCGCAATTTTTGGCACTGGGGCGCAACCTGTACGCACGCGGCCTGGACCAGACCGATGAGTACGATGCCGACCGCACTGGCGTAGCCCTGGCCACCCGCGCGGGGTTTGATCCCTATGGACTGGTGTCGGTGCTCCAGCACCTGCGCACCGCCACGCCTGACAACCCGGCCTTCACGCTGGCACTGGCCACGCACCCGCCGGCACAGGCGCGCCTGGAGCAACTGGAGCTGGCCATGGGCAAGAACCTCGATGGATTCACCGGCACGGCCCCCGTGACGGTGGCCCAGCGTATGAATCCCAAGACTGCGCCCGCAGCAGCAGCGGTGCCGTCGCCTGCCGTACCGGCCGAGGCACCAGCCCGCAGCAAGGCAGCTCCCAAAAAGAAGACGTCATAAAAGCAAGCAGGGCGGCCCCTGTCACGGCGCCCCAAAGGGCTGCGGGATGTGGGCTGTCAGACCCTGCGCGCCATGCGGGTAAAAATGAAGATACCCGCGACCACAAGCACCGTCCCGGCAGCGACCCACACCGTGAACGGTTCGCCCAGAATCCACACACCCATGAGGATGGTGGACAACGGGCCCACCATGCCCGTCTGCGCGGCCATGCCTGCGCCGATGCGCTCAATGGCCATCATCACCATCAGCACGGGCGCGGCCGTGCACAAGGTGGCGTTGAGCACCGACAGCCAGATCACCTCAGGCGCAACGACTGCCGCACTCAGCGGCCGCAGCACCACAAACTGCAACAGGCAGCACAGGCAAGCCACGGTCGTGGCAAGCCCCACCAACCGCAGCGCGCCCAGGCGCTGCACCATCTCGCCGCTGTAAACCAGATAGATGGCATAGCTGACTGCGCTCAGGAACACCAGCAAGGTGCCCCAGGCAGCATTGGCACCCTGCAGGTTGGCCTCGTGGCCAAACACCAGAACCACGCCGCTGTAGCTCACCAGCATGCCTGCCGCCTGGGCCCAGCGGATACCACGTCCGTACAACACCCAGCCCAGCAACACGACCAGCGTGGGGTTGAGGTACAGGATGAGGCGCTCCAGGCTGGCGCTGACGTAGGCAAGCCCTGCAAAGTCGAGAAAACTCGCCAGATAGTAGCCGGTGACACCCAGGCCCAGCACGCCCAGCCAGTCCTTGCGGGTGAGCGGCGGTTTCCCCCGGCTGGCCCACCAGGCCATCACGGCAAAGATGGGCAGCGCAAAAAGCATGCGGTACATGATGAGCGTGACCGCATCCACCCCATGGCGGTAGGCCAGCTTGACGATGATGGCCTTGCCGCTGAAGGCGATGGAGCCCAGGAATGCCAGCACAAGGCCGGAGGCAATACTCTTCTTTTCAGTGGTCACGGGTACGAAGGGACGCAAAGCGCCTGCTGAAGTATCTGCCGGACAGAGTTCGCCGGAGCGTTGCGCCCAGTGTGACACGGCAGGGCTGGTGCAGGCCATCGAACCTCTGCGCGGGCGCCCCCTTCATCAACGATGGCTGACAAGCCAAAGTGCACCCCGTGCCGCTCGACAGATCGGTGGGCCTACCGCCTCAGCGGTGTTTGTGGAACACCCGCTGGTGCAGCCGCCGCAGTGACCACCACACCCCTGCCGCCACCACCGGAATCGCGAGGGCTGCCGTAGTCTCCGGCGACAACGGCCAGCCCAGTTTTTGCGCGCCCTTGGCCAGATAGCTGACGAGCCCGACGATGTAATAGGTAATGGCCGCCACAGACAACCCCTCCACGGTGGACTGCATCTGCAACTGCAGATCCTGCCGGTGGTTCATTGTGGTCAGCAGCGCCTGGCTGCTTTGCTGCTGTTCGATCTCTACCCGGGTGCGCAGCAGGTTGCTCATGCGCGATACGCGCTGCGACAGTGCATCCTGCCGGCGGGTTGCCCACTCACAGGTACTCCGAGCGGGGGTCAGGCGCCGGTCCATGAACTCCCGGATGGTCTGCATGCCCGCCAGGCGGGACTCGGCAATGTCCTGGATACGGCGGTCCAGCAATTCAAAGTAGGCGCTGCTGGCCGAGAAGCGCGAGTGCGTGGCTGCGTACTGACTTTCCACCTGCCCGGCCAGGCGCGTCAGCCGGTCGAGCAAGGCGGGCTCGTCATCACGGTTGGCCGTGCGGATGGCTTCAGCCAGCGCCGCCAGTTCGCGCTCAGCAAAGGCCAGCACACTGGCAGCCTCGCGAGCGGCAGGCAGGCCGAGCAAGGCAGCCATGCGGTAGGTCTCGATTTCCAGCAGGCGCTGCACCAACCGCCCCAGGCGCCGTGGTGTCATACCCCCTGCGAGCAGCACCATGCGCGAAAAGCCGTCGGCGTGGATCGCAAAGTCGGTGTACACCTCACCATGCCCGTCGGCCACGGTAGAAGCTACCAATGTGTCTTCGTGCAGAACATGCTTGACCAGAGAGCCCGATCCAAAGGTGTGTGTGGGCAGCACCCACAGGTTCAGGCTGCACAGGCACTGGCCGGGCAAAGCTGCAAGCCAGTCGTGCGGAACGGAATCCACGGCACTGACCGGCTCCCGCTCTCCAAAAGCCTCCACCGGCGCCGGGACCATGAAGGTCCAGGTGACGAATTCGGTGTGCATCTCCCAGCGCATCCGAAAAGCGCCCAAGTCCATCCGCAAGTGGGTGGTCTGGGCGTCGGGAAGCGCCATGTGGTGGTCCCGCAGGAGCGCGGCCACATGGGCCCGGCTGGCCTCGCGCCCTGCCGCATCGGCCAGCATCACGATGTGCGCGATGGCCAGCGGGGCATTCATCGCCTCGGGCGGGCGGGCGTGGATTTCGTTGTGCAGCATCGCCCGGTGCGGGTGCTGCGTGGGATGAAACGGTGTGGACATGCGGACCTCTGCCCGCAATTGTGTACTGGCGACAGCCGTACCACGTGGACGCCACTGCCCAAAAAACAACGGCACCCGAAGGTGCCGTTGATCAGGGTGAGAAAAGAATCGGAACCGATCAGTCTTCCACAAACGCTTCTTCGCGCTTGTTCTTGACTGAAGGCAGCAGCACGATGATGAGCAGCAGTGCCGCAGCCGCCAACAGGCCTGCCGACAGCGGACGCGTCACAAACACGCTCCAGTCACCACGCGACAGCAGCAGCGCACGGCGCAGGTTCTCTTCCATCATGGGGCCCAGAATGAAGCCCAGCAGCAAAGGTGCAGGCTCGGTGCCCAACTTGTGAAAGATGTAGCCAATCAGACCGAACGCACCCACCATCCAGATGTCGAAGGTGTTGTTGTTGGTCGAATACACACCCACCGCGCAGAACAGCACGATGGACGGATACAGCCAGCGGTAAGGCACGGTCAGCAGCTTGATCCAGATGCCGATCAGCGGCAGGTTCAGGATCACCAGCATGGCGTTGCCGATCCACATCGACGCGATCAGGCCCCAGAACAGTTCGGGGTTGCTCGTCATCACCTGGGGACCAGGCTGGATGTTGTGGATGGTCATGGCACCCACCATCAGCGCCATCACGGCATTCGGCGGGATACCCAGCGTCAGCAGAGGGATGAACGAGGTTTGCGAACCTGCGTTGTTGGCCGACTCAGGGGCCGCTACACCGCGGATGTTGCCTTGTCCGAAGGGCACTTCGCCAGGACGCAGCTTGGTCTTCTTTTCCACCGTATAGGCAGCAAAAGCGGCCAGCAAGGCACCACCACCGGGCAAGATGCCCAGAGCAGAACCCAGCGCTGTGCCCCGCAGCACAGCGGGGATCATGTTCTTGAAGTCTTCCTTGGTGGGGAACAGACCTTCCACCTTGGCAGTGAACACCTCACGCTCGTCATCGGGGCGCGAGAGGTTGGCGATGATTTCACCGTAACCGAACACACCCATGGCGATGGTCACAAAACCGATGCCGTCGGTCAGTTCAGGGATATCGAAGCTGAAGCGCGCCACACCCGAGTTCACGTCGGTCCCCACCAGGCCCATCAGCAGGCCCAGCACGATCATGGCCACCGCCTTGAGCAACGAACCCGAGGCCAACACCACGGCACCGATCAGGCCCAAGGTCATCAGCGAGAAGTATTCGGCAGGGCCGAACTTGAACGCGACTTCGGTCAGCGGAGGCGCAAAGGCCGCCAGGATCAGCGTGCCCACGCAGCCCGCAAAGAACGAACCCAGGCCCGCAGCCGCCAGCGCCGGCCCCGCTCGCCCCTTACGCGCCATCTGGTAACCGTCAATCACGGTCACCACCGACGAGGACTCGCCCGGCAGGTTCACCAGAATGGCGGTGGTGGAACCACCGTACTGGGCACCGTAGTAAATACCAGCCAGCATGATCAGCGCCGCCACCGGGGGCAGCGCATAGGTGGCGGGCAGCAACATGGCGATGGTCGCCACCGGGCCAATGCCTGGCAACACGCCAATGAGCGTGCCGAGCAAACAGCCCACAAAACAGTAAATCAGGTTCTGGAAGGTGAAAGCAACACCAAAACCCAACGACAAGTTGTTAATAAGATCCATGGTCGGTGCTCCTGCTTAACCTGCGATGAAACTCGGCCACACAGGAAACTGCAG
The DNA here is from genome assembly GCF_025246485.1 of Acidovorax sp. K2F. NCBI lineage: Bacteria > Pseudomonadati > Pseudomonadota > Betaproteobacteria > Burkholderiales > Comamonadaceae > Acidovorax > Acidovorax sp. K2F. The sequence goes on along the minus strand of NZ_JAOBSQ010000022.1, from coordinate 76,090 downwards.
CTTGAGCGCCCACACAAAAGCCACATAGCTGCCAATGGCCAGCACGGTGGCGAGAACAAATACGGCCTTGGCATTGAACTCATTGCCAGCCAGGCTGGAGATGAAGGTCAGTGCATAGATGCCCACGATGAGCCCCATGGCTGGAATGCCCAGGCTGGGCAAGCCGCCCAGCAGAATGCCGAAGGCAAAGTTGGCGGCCAGGATGAAGAACAGCGGCTTCCAGGCCCATTTGCCGATCTTGTCGCCATCGGCGGTTTCCACGGTCAGCGCCTTGAAGGTGATCACGCTGCCGATGAGGGCCAGCAAGATACCCAGCAACAACGGGAAGTAGCCAGGGCCCATGCGCGCGCCCGTGCCCACGTTGTAAGTGGTGGCACCCCACGCAAATGCGACCCCGACGCCCATGAACATGAGCCCGGACGCAAAGTCTTTATTACTCTTGATTTTCACGAATTGTCTCCTTGACGGAATTCTCGACTGCGCGATTGTGCTGGCAAGGAGGGGGCGGCGCGATGTGGATTCCACCTACATCCGGTAACGACTGGCAGGCATGCACCACCGGGCGAGTCGCCCAGGAGACTGTCTCGAAAACCACTCTGGAAGACGGCTGGCCAACCGCAGAGGAATGACCGCCCCTCCCCTTCTCTCACTCCAGAGGCGGTGTGGCCGCAACCACCTCTTCCATGGTGGTCAGCCCCTCAGCCACGCGCAGCGCACCCGCCAGGCGCAAGGGACGCATGCCGTCTTGCACGGCCTGGCGGCGCAGTACGTCAATGGAAGGCGCCTGGGTGATTTTGTCCTTGAGCGCCTCACTGACGGTGAGCAATTCATAGAGCCCCATGCGGCCCCTGAAACCGCCCATGCGGCAATCCACGCAACCGACCGGCTTGTACGGGTGGTAGCTACCACTGATCTTCCAGGGCTTGACCACCTCGGTCAGGGCTTCGCGGCTCGCGGCCTCATCCTTTTGTTTGCAGTGCTTGCACAGCGTGCGCACCAGCCGTTGGGCCAGCACGCCCAGCAAGGTGGCATTGATGAGGTACGACGGAACACCCAGCTCCATCATGCGGGTGATGGCGCTGGGGGCATCGTTGGTGTGCAGGGTAGAGAACACCAGGTGGCCTGTCAGCGCCGCCTGGATGGCCATCTCGGCGGTCTCCAGGTCGCGGATCTCACCCACCATGATGATGTCAGGGTCCTGCCGCATCAGGGCGCGCAGGCCTTCGGCAAAGTTGAAGTCGAGCTGCGGCTGCACCTGGGTCTGGTTGAAGCTGGGCTCGATCATTTCGATGGGGTCTTCCACCGTGCTCACGTTGACCTCTTCGGTGGCCACGCGCTTCAGGGTCGAGTACAGCGTGGTGGTCTTGCCCGAGCCCGTGGGGCCAGTCACCAGGATGATGCCGTGCGGCCGCTTGACCAACGCCTCCCAGCGCTGCGCATCGTGCTGCGCAAAGCCCAGGGCATCAAGGTCCTTGACCGCGTTGTCCGGGTCAAAAATGCGCATCACCATCTTTTCGCCAAACGCAGTGGGCAAGGTGGACAGGCGCATTTCCACCTCTTCGCCCCGCTGGTTGCGGGTCTTGATGCGGCCGTCCTGTGGGCGGCGTTTTTCCACCACGTCGATGCGCCCCAGCAACTTGATGCGCGCCACCATCGCGTTGTGCACGCCCATGGGCATCTGGTAGACGGGGTGCAGCACACCGTCGATGCGAAAACGGATCACGCCCTGGTCGCGGCGCGGCTCCAGGTGAATGTCGCTCGCGCGCTGGTCAAACGCGTACTGCCAGAGCCAGTCCACCACCTTGACCACGCCCTGGTCGTTGGCATCGAGCTGCTTGTTGCTCTTGCCCAGCTCCACCAGCTGCTCAAAGCTGCTGCCACCCGAGTTGCCACCAGCCTTCTGCGCGGCGCGCACCGACTTGGCCAGCGCAAAAAATTCGGCCGTGAAGCGGTGGATGTCTTGGGGGTTCGCCACCACCCGACGCACCGAGCGGCGCGACTGGCGCTCCACCTCGGCCACCCAGTCATCGATGAAAGGCTCGGCCGTGGCCACCACCACTTCTTTGCTGGTCACCTGCACGGGCAGCACCTTGTGGCGTTCCGCATAAGTGGCGCTCATGGTGTCTGCTACGCGCCCCACATCCACCTTGAGGGGGTCGATGCGCAGGTAGGCGAGGCCTGCACGTTGCGCCAGATACTCGGACAGCGCCTCGATGTCGAGCGGCTTGCTGTCGCTGGCGCGCTCCATGGCCACACTGGCCAGGCGCACCAGGGCATGCTGGGAGCTCTCAGCCTGCGAACAGCGGGCGATGGTGCGCTGCGCTTCCTCGCGCGAGATCACCTTGTCATCGCTGAGCCACTGCACCATGCGGCGCCAGTCCACCGGGCCAATGTGTGAAGCCGACTTCAGCCGGTCAGGGGTCACGACAGGAGCATTCATTGCAAGATTCCTCTCAGGGGTTCACAGGCTTGAACACCCGCAGCCATTTGCTGGTGGGCAGGTCCCACCGCGCCTGAATCGCCTCGGCCCGCTCGGCCAGTTCCGCGCGCTTGGGCCGCGTGGGGGTGCGCTGGGCCAGCACCACCGTGTTGCCTTCACGCGTGGGCTTGAACGCCCACAGCGCATCGCTGCCAAACGCCTGGGACATGCTCTGCAGGCTGCGGTCAAAGCTCGACGCGCGGCCGAACAGGTTCACGGTCATGCAGCCCGTCTCCGTGAGCAGTGCGCGGCAGTCGGCGTAAAAATCGGGGCTATCGAGCACGGGGGCCGCAGCCTCGTGGTCATACAGGTCCACAGCCAGCGCATCCACCGTGCCCAGCCACATGGGGTTCTGGATCTCCTTGGACGCATCGGCCAGCACCACGCGCAGCTTGGGGCCGTCGGGCGGCAACTTGAACCACTGGCGGCACACGGCCAGCACCTGCGGGTTCAGCTCGATGGCGGTGGTGCAGATGCGCAGCTTTTTGTGGCAGAACTTGGTGATGGCACCCGCTCCCAGGCCCAACTGCATGGCATGGCCCTTGGACACCTGCGCCAGGTCGGCAAACAGCAGCCAGGCCATCATGCGCTGCACGTATTCCAGCTCCAGGGCAAAGGGCTCATCGATGCGCATGGAGCCCTGGATCCAGGGTGTGCCCAGGTGCAGGTGACGCACTTCGCCGTCGTCAGACACGCTGACTTCGGGCAGTTCTAGCAAGGTTTCTTTTTTACGGGCCATTCACAGCAATCCGTGCCGGGCCATCACATCGGCCCAGGCGGTCAATTTACGTTCAAAACTCCAGGAGGCGTTGGCCGGGCTGGTCGATGGCAGCCGCACGGCCTCGATGGCACGTGCGCCTGACGTGCCCACATCATGCGGCAAGAGTGTCGGCTGCCCGGCAGCTCCCAGCGCGGCAAGCGCCGCCGGCGCGTGCCGAAAACTCTCCGCACCGTTGTGCGCCAGCGCGGCCAGCCGGGGGCACACACTGCGCAGCGCCGCAAAGTCGTTGAGCCGGGCGTTACGGATGCTGGTGTCCAGGCTGCCCTCGCGCTCGCAGCTCTGGTACACGTCCCACAGGCCCAAGCCGCGATCCAGCAGCCAGGCGCAGCGGTCTGCATACCCATCCGGCCCCGCCGGGGGCAAGGGATGCTGAGGCCACAAGGCCTGCAGGATCTTCCAGAAGTGGTTCTGGGGGTGCGCGTAGTACTGGCGGGCTTGCAATGACGCAGCCCCGGGAAAACTGCCCAGCACCAGCACCACGGTGCACACACCTGCCACCGGCGGAAGGCCCAGCCAGCGCGCGGACGGTCCGGAGGCGTCAGGCGTGGAGGCCAGCGACGGGTCGGCTGCAACAGGGGCTGGAAGCATGGGGCAATTTTGGCCCCAAAGGGCCGTCAGCCACGTCTGGCAGCACAAAAAAGATAGCTGTCGGCCCTTTGCCACAGGGCGTCAAACTCCCCAATTTCTCCCATTTGATCGTCCCTGCCGGTCTCTCTATCCTCCTACGATGGCCGCCCGTCTGCCAGCAGCCTTTCCAGCCGGGGCAACGCGGCCAAGGCATTGGCCCCGGTGCTGCCGGCCAGCGGCTGCACAGGCTGGCCGCGCAGCTGGGCCACCACCGCCGCAATGCCAGGCAGCTCTGCCGGGCTGTTGCGGCCCTGGGCCTGTCCTGCGGCGCGCTCTGCGGCGGTGGTGTACAGCCAGTGGGGCGGAATGTCAGGCGCGTCGGTTTCCAGCACCAGGGCATCGCCGGGCAGCTCGGTGGCCAGACGGCGCAGCTGCAGGGCGCGGTCATAGGTCACCGCACCGCCAAATCCCAGCTTGAAGCCAAGGCCGATGAACGCCTGCGCCTGCTGCAGGCTGCCGTTGAAGGCATGCGCAATGCCGCCGCGCACCGGCAAATCCCGCAGGCCCTTGAGCAGCTTGTCGGCAGAACGGCGCACATGCAGGATCACCGGCAGGTCAAACCGCCGGGCCAGCTGCAGCTGTGCGCGGTAAAACCGCTCCTGGCGCGCCGGGTCGAGGCCCGGTACAAAGTAATCGAGGCCGATCTCGCCTATCGCCACCAGGCGCGGGTCTGCGTGGTGCTGCTCCAGGTATCCGGCCAGATGCTGCAGGTCCTCCTCCTCGGCGCGCCCTGTGTAGAGGGGATGAATGCCCAGCGCATAGCTGTCCCCATGCTGGTGCGCCAGCGCCCGCACGGTGTCCCAGTTGCTGCGCTCCACGGCCGGAATCACGCAATGGCAAACGCCTTGCGCCGCCGCCAGTGTGCGGACTGCACTGCGGTCGGCATCGAACTCGGGGGCGTCGAGGTGGCAGTGGGTATCGATCCAGGCGGTCATGCGCCGATGATGCCCGATGCAGCCTGCAAAGGCTGCGGTCGCAGGGGACGGTGGGCCCGTGTAGCCCTGCATGTGCATTTGCCCGCAAACCGTGCTACTGTCATTTGCGTGCGCCAGGCCCTGGCGTGTACGAGCAAAGGTGACAGGATGCCCCGGCCCGCCCTCTACAGCAGCTCCCGCCCCGCCCGCAGCCGCACACCTGCGGCGGTGGATGCCACCGAAGCCGTGGCCTCCACAGCGCCGCCCGCAGATGATTCGCCGGCGACGAACGCCGCCACCGCAGCCGCCACGCCCCCGAATTCCCGGGCATTCAAACGCCAGCTGGTTGCCCTGTGGACCATCGTGGTGCTGTTGGCCGCCTTGCTGGTAGCCAGCGCCTGGCACAACACCCGCAGCCCCGCCCGCAAGATCACCCAGGACGACATCGACGCCGCGGTGCTGCGCACGCTGGAGACCACCACCCCGCCCTCTGCCGCCGCGCGGGCTGTGGAGAGCATCGGCCCCTCGGTGGTGCGCGTGGTGGGCTACGGGCGCAGCAAGAACGGCAAGGAAGAGGTCGAGCGCGGCATCGGCACGGGCGTGGTCATCGTGGACAAAGGCGTCATCCTGACCAACCTGCATGTGGTGGCGGGCTCAGACCGCATCGGCATCACCTTCCACGACGGACTGGAAACCACGGCCAGCATCACCGGCGTACAACCCGAAAACGACCTGGCCGTGCTGCAGGCCCACAAGGTGCCCGACGACCTGGAGGCCGCCACCCTGCGGTCCACCCAGAACCTGCGCCCGGGCGACCATGTGGTGGCCGTCGGCTTTCCTTTTGGCATCGGCCCGTCGGCCTCGGCGGGCGTGGTGTCGGGCCTGCAGCGCGAGTTCACGTCGCCCGAGGGCAAGCGCCAGCTCAGCAATCTGATCCAGTTCGACGCAGCGGCCAACCCTGGCAACTCTGGCGGCCCGCTGGTGACGATGGACGGCGAGGTGGTGGGCATCGTCACCGCCATCCTCAACCCCACGCAGGCGCGCACCTTCATCGGCATCGGTTTTGCGGTGCCCATCGAAAACGCGGCGTCCGCCGTGGGCATGCCGCCGTTCTGACCCCACACCGCCCCACCATTCCACTCGTCATCGCAAGGAGCCCCATGTCATCCAGCACGTCGCCCAATGCATCGAACGCCGCCACCGCCACGCTGATGGAACAGGTGCTCTACGAGGTCAAACGCGTAGTGGTCGGGCAGGACCGCTTTCTGGAGCGCGTCATGGTCGCCATGCTGGCCCAGGGCCACCTGCTGGTCGAGGGCGTGCCAGGCCTGGCCAAGACGCTGACGGTAAAAACACTCGCCAGCACCATCCAGGGCAGCTTCAAGCGCATTCAGTTCACGCCAGACCTGGTACCCGCCGACCTGGTGGGCACGCGCATGTACAACCAGAAAACCGGCGAGTTCAGCACCACGTTGGGGCCCGTTTTCACCCACCTGCTGCTGGCCGACGAGATCAACCGCGCGCCCGCCAAGGTGCAGAGCGCGCTGCTGGAGGTGATGCAGGAGCGCCAGGTGACCATTGCGGGCGAAACCCACAAGGTGCCCGAGCCCTTCCTGGTGATGGCCACCCAGAACCCCATCGAGACCGAAGGCACCTACGCGCTGCCCGAGGCGCAGGTGGACCGTTTCATGATGAAGGTGCTGCTGGGCTACCCCACCGAGGAAGAAGAATTCGTGATCGCCCAGCGCGCGCTCGATGTGCCCGTGCAGGTGCTACCCGTGGCCACCACGGCGCAGCTGGCGGCATTGCAGGCCGAATGCCGCACGGTGTATGTAGATCCGTCGATGCTGCAGTACGCCGTGAAGCTGGTGGCGGCCACGCGCGAGCCTGCGCGCCATGGCCTGAAAGACCTGGCCAGCTACATCAGCTGCGGCGCCAGCCCGCGCGCCACCATTGCCCTGGCCGAGGGCGCGCAGGCCCTGGCCATGCTGCGCGGGCGCAACTATGTGCTGCCGGAAGACATGGTGGACCTGGCCGCCGACGTGCTGCGCCACCGCGTGGCGCTGTCGTACGAGGCGCTGTCTGAAGGGCTGGATGCCGACGCGCTCATCCAGCGCATCATGGCCAAGATCCCGGCACCGGCGCGCCCCTTGCACCACGAACAAAAAGCCGCTTGAGTCCACCTGCCATGACCAGCAAGCCGCCCGCCACATCCGTCCCATCCGCCACGGTCCACACCCTGCCCACACGGCCCGGGCAGGCCGACCGGCTGCTGCGCGAGCTGGAGTGGAAGGTGATCCGCCGCCTGGACGGCCTGCTGCAGGGCGACTACCGCACGCTGATGCGCGGCAGCGGCCTGGACCTGACCGACCTGCGCGAATACCAGCCGCACGACGACGTACGCCACATCGACTGGAACGTGACCGCGCGGCTGAACACCCCCCATGTGCGCGTGTTCACCGAAGACCGCGAAATGTCGGCCTGGTTTCTGCTGGACCTGAGTCCGTCGATCAGCTTTGGCCCCACCGGCCATGCCAAGCGCGACATCCTGACCGGCTTTGTCGCCGTGCTTTCGCGCCTGCTCACCCGCCACGGCAACCGCGTGGGCGCCGTGCTCTACGGCGGTGCCAGTCCGAAGGCCGAACGCGCAGTGGACGCCGTGCTGCCACCGCGCAGCAGCCGCGCCCATGTGCTGCACCTGGTGCACAAGCTGCTGCCCTCCAAAACCCCGGTGCCACCAAACAAGACGGGTGGCGGCGCCACCGAGCTGCACCGCCTGCTGCAGACCGGCCTGGCCACGCTCAAGCGCCGGTCCACCGTGTTTGTGGTGTCCGACTTCATCAGCGCGCCCGGCTGGGAAAAGCCCCTGGCCCAACTGGCCCAGCGGCATGACGTGGTGGCCGTGCGCCTGCTCGACCCGCTGGAGCTGGAGCTACCCGACGTGGGCCTGGTCACGCTGCGCGATGCCGAAAGCGGCGAGCAACTGCAGGTGGACACGCACGACGCGGGCTTTCGCCGCCGCTTTGCCCAGCTGGCCGCCGACCGCGAGGCCGCGCTGCGTGAAGGCCTGACGCGCGCAGGTGCCGACACGCTGGAGCTGTGCACCGACGACGACCTGGTCGACGCCCTGCTGCGCTTCATGGACCTGCGCCAGCGCCGGGTGCGGGCGCACAGCCACCCCCTCGTCCCCGCATCGGCATCCGCAGGCCCTGCCGCAACGGCTGCCGCCGCCTGACCGATCAATGGATTGATTCATTGATCACCCGCCGCACACGCTGTACTCGCCACCAAGGACACACACCATGGTTTTTCTCTGGCCCACCCTGCTCTGGCTGCTGCTGGCTGTGCCCCTCTTGGTACTGCTGTACTGGTGGCTGCTGCACCGGCGCAAGAAAACAGCGCTGACCTACTCCAGCCTGTCCCTGGTGCGCGAGGCCATGGGCCCCGGCCAGCATCTGCGCCGCCACATCCCGCCCGCGCTGTTTCTGCTGGCCCTGGTGGCACTGCTGCTGGCCGCCGCGCGCCCGCTGGCCGTCATCACCCTGCCCTCGCAAGACCAGATCATCATGCTGGCCATGGACGTGTCGGGCAGCATGCGCGCCGCCGATGTGGAGCCCGACCGCATCACCGCCGCCCAGAACGCCGCCAAGGCCTTCATTGCCGACCTGCCGCGCCATGTGCGCGTGGGCATCGTGGCCTTTGCGGGCAGCGCCCAGCTGGCCCAGCTGCCCACCCAGAGCCGTGAAGACCTGGTGAAAGCCATCGACAGCTTCCAGCTGCAGCGCGGCACGGCCACGGGCAACGGCATCATGCTGTCGCTGGCCACCATCTTTCCCGATGCGGGTATCGACATCGCCGCTCTGGGCGGCCGCCAGGCCATGCGCCCGAAGCCCATCGAAGAGCTGGGCAAGCAACAGGACCCCGCCAAGACCTTCACGCCCGTGGCCCCAGGCTCGTACAACTCGGCCGCCATCATCATGCTGACGGACGGTCAGCGCACCACAGGCGTGGACCCACTGGAAGCCGCCAAGTGGGCGGCCGACCGGGGGGTGCGGGTGTACACGGTGGGGGTGGGCACGGTGCAGGGCGAGACCATTGGCTTTGAGGGCTGGTCGATGCGGGTACGGCTGGACGAAGAAACCCTGAAGGCCGTGGCTGCGCGGACCAATGCCGAATACTTTCATGCGGCGACGGCGGCAGACTTGAAGAAGGTGTACGAGACGCTGAGCTCGCGGCTGACGGTGGAGAAGAAGGAGACTGAGATTTCTTCTTTGCTGGCGTTGTTGGGGGCGGTGCTGGCGTTGGTGGCGGCGGGGTTGTCGGTGTGGTGGTATGGGCGGGTGATGTGATCTTTTTTTGGGTGATTTTGGCTGGATGCATTAGTGGAATATGCGCTGGTAGCTATTGATTTTGTAGCGTTTGGTGGCGTGCACTGATTTGGCCGCATGCTTGGGTTGAGGGCGGAGGCCGGGAGTCGCCCGGCATGCGAGTCCCTTTCTTTCGCGTCGCCGAAAGAAAGGAACCAAAGAAAGGGCGACCCCACTGTCTGCGTCCCCTGCGCTGACGCTACGGGGCAACCTGCGGTGCTCGGGTTTGGCGGGGTCTCGCTCAACTCGCGCCGCTGCGCGTCGCTCAAACACACGCGAGCCCTGATCCGCCAAACCCTGCGCTCCTCGGCGCATCCACAGGGGCACGGGGAGCAGAACATCCACACGGGCCATCGCTGCGCTCGGCCCCACATCGTGGGCGCAAGCGCCACGCGCTGCGCAAACTGGTCCGAGCGCAGCAATGGCCCGAATGGATGTCCGGCTGTTCGATTGTTTGGATGTTCGGCTGTCCACCCCCTGCTGGCTGCGCCTGCGGCGGGGCGGTTGTGGGGTGGCACGCGCGTCGGAGCGCGCGTGCTTCGTGCTCTGACTCGCCGTGGATGTCCGAGCGGCGCGCGGCAGCGCAAAGCGAGTTCCACGGCGCACCCCGCAACCGCCCCGACGCAGGTGTGCCCCGGAGCGAAGCGCAGGGGTCGCAGACTGGGGGTCGCCTTTTCTTTGGTGACTTTCTTTTGGCGAAGCAAAAGAAAGTTACTCGCACGCCGGGCGACTCCCGGCTCCCGCCCTCAACAAAGGCACGCCACCCAATCAGCGCACAAGAACCAACACTGCAAAATCAATAGCTACCAGCCCATATCCCACTAGCGCATCCAGCCAAAATCACCCTAACACCCCAGACACCAGCCTCACCACCCGGTCACACCGCGCCGCCAGCGACTCATCGTGCGTCACCATCACAAACGCCGTACCCTGGTCCCGCGCCAATTGCAGCATCAGGTCAAACACCCCATCAGCCGTACTCCGGTCCAGATTGCCCGTAGGCTCGTCCGCCAGCACACACGCAGGCCGGGTCACCAAGGCCCGCGCAATCGCCACCCGCTGACGCTCACCGCCCGACAGCTCGGCCGGCCGGTGCATCAGCCGCTCCTTCAAACCGACTGACGCCAGCACACGCTCCGCCTCCGCATGGCACTGGGCCAACGGCAGGCGACGGATGCGCAGCGGCATGGCCACGTTGTCCAGCGCACTGAACTCCGGCAGCAGGTGATGGAACTGGTAGATAAACCCCAGGTGCTGGTTGCGCAGCTGCCCCTGGCGCTCCGCCGACAGCGACGACATCTCTTCGCCCTTCAGGCGCACCGTGCCCGCCGTGGGTGCATCCAGCCCGCCCAGCAGGTGCAGCAAGGTGCTCTTACCCGAGCCCGAGGCGCCCACGATCGCCAGCGTTTCACCCGCATGGATCTGCAGGTCAACGCCCTTGAGCACGGTCACATCCAGACGGCCTTCGGTAAAGCGTTTGGTCAGGCCCTTGGCTTCCAGCACCACCGGGTGAGCGTTGTTTTTATTGTTGTGGGAGGTGGGGTTACTCATAACGCAGCGCCTCGGCAGGGTTCACACGGCTGGCGCGCCAGCTGGGGTACAGGGTGGCCACAAAGGCCAGCACCAGCGAGATGACCGCAATGGGCACGATGTCGCTGCTCTGCGGCTCGCTGGGCATCTTGCTGATGAGGTAGATGTCCTTGGGCAAAAAGCTCGCGTTCAGCGCGCGCTCGATGGCCGGCACGATCACGTCGATGTTGAACGCGATGCCAAGGCCCAGCAGCAGGCCGACCAGCGTGCCAATCACGCCCACCATCGCGCCCTGCACCACAAAGATGCCCATGATGCTTTTGGGGCTGGCGCCCAGCGTGCGCAGGATGGCGATGTCGGCGCGCTTGTCGGTCACCGTCATCACCAGCGTGGAGACCAGGTTGAACGCCGCCACCGCCACGATGAGCGTGAGGATGATGAACATCATGCGTTTTTCGAGCTGCACGGCGGCGAACCAGGTGCGGTTCTGCTGCGTCCAGTCGCGGATCAGCAGCTGGCCGCTCAGGGACTGCGCCAGCTGCTGCGCCACCTCGCGGGCCTGGTGCAGGTCCTTGAGCTTCAGGCGCACGCCCGTGGGGCCTTCCAGGCGGAAGATGCGCTGCGCGTCCTCATGGTGCAGCAGCACCAGGGCCGAGTCGTATTCGTAGTGGCCGGAGTCAAACGTGCCCGCCACCGTCATCTGCTTGAGGCGCGGCACCACGCCTGCGGGCGTCACCTGGCCGGCGGGCGCTATCAGCGTCACCGGGTCGCCCACCCGCACGCCCAGGGCACGGGCCAGCTCGCCCCCCAGCACCACCCGGAACTCGCCGGGCACCAGCAGGTTCAGCGTCTTCTCGTTGGTGGCGGCCAGATCGGTCACCGCGCCTTCCAGGGCCGGGTCGATGCCGCGCACCAGCGCACCCTTCATGTCTTCGCCACGCGCCAGCAGGGCCTGGGCCGCGACAAAAGGTGCAGCCCCGATCACATTCGGGTTCTTCTTGGCCTCGGCCAGGGTGAGTGCCGGGTCGGGCAGTGCGGCCCCCAGGGGCGCAAAGATCTCGATGTGCGAGACCACGCTGAGCATGCGGTCGCGCACGTCCTTCTGAAAGCCGTTCATCACCGACAGCACGATGATCAGCGCCGCCACCCCCAGCGCAATGCCCAGCATGGACACGCCCGAGATGAACGAGATGAAGCCATTGCGCCGCGTGGCGCGGCCCGCGCGCGTGTAGCGCCAGCCCAGGGCCAGTTCGTAGGGAATTTGCATGGATTAGGAAAGAAGGACCTGTACGGTGCGGAATGCACGCTACGGGCCGGGCCGATTGTGGCATCCCGGACAATACGCCCATGTCGGACACCACCCATTTGCTCATTCCCTACGCCGCCAGCGCCTTACCGGGATGCCAGCAAGCCCAACAGGGCCTGGCCCTGCCCCACCTGGACCGGCTGCTGGCCCGGCTCAGCCCCCATCCCGCCCGGAGCGACAGCGGCGAAGAAACCAGCTTCTCCGCCCCCCATGAACGTGCCCTGGCCCGCGCCCTGGGCCTGCCCGCGCAGGACGGCCGCATCCCTTGGGCCGCCTGGCACCGCCACCAGCAAGGCCTGACGATCCACGGCGAGGCCTGGGCCTTCGTCACCCCCTGCCAGTGGCAGGTCAGCACCGACCACGTCACCCTGCGCGACCCCGAACAGCTGGGTCTGGACGAAGCCGCGTCCCGCGCGCTGCTGGTCATCGTGGCGCCCTGGTTTGCTGAGGACGGCATCACCCTGCACTACGACCAGCCCACGCGCTGGCTGGCCAGCGGGCCGCTGTTTGCCGACCTGGCCACCGCGTCGCTGGAGCGTGTGCTGCTGCGCGACGTGCGCGCCTGGATGCCCGATGTGAAACAAGCCCGCACCCTGCATCGCCTGCACAGCGAGATGCAGATGCTGCTGTACACCCACGCCTTCAACGACGAGCGCTCAGCGCGCGGGCTACCCGTCGTCAACTCGTTCTGGGTGCATGGCACGGGCACACTGGCTGGCCCACCGCGTGCCACTGTGCCACCCCATATGCCCACCACCCTGCGGGACGCCGCCTTGCACGACGACTGGCGCACCTGGGCCAGCGCCTGGGCCGCGCTGGACGCAGGCCCCGTGGCCGACCTGCTGCGCCGGGCCGAAAGCGGCACGCCCGTGCAACTGACCCTGTGCGGCGAACGCAATGCGCTGGGCTTCCACACCGCTCCACGCAGCCTTGCACAGCGGTTTCAAGGTCTTTTTCGCCCCATGCGCTGGTCGAATATGCTGGTGCAGCTATGAAAATAATAGCAAGAGACATTCCGCCCCGCGCCGCCTGGGCGCTGGAGCAGGCCGGCGTGCACCCGCTGCTGGCGCGCCTGTACGCCGCGCGTGGCGTGCGGGCCAAGGACGAACTGGACGATGGCCTGGGCCGCCTGCTGCCGCCCAGTGGCGACCAGGGCTTGAAGGGCATTGACGCCGCAGCCCGCCTGCTGGCCGATGCCATGGCGCAGAACCAACGGCTCATCATCGTGGCCGACTACGACTGCGACGGCGCCACCGCCTGCGCCGTGGGTGTGCGCGGCCTGCGGCTGCTGGGCGCCCAGAACGTGGACTACTTGGTGCCCGACCGCGTGACCGACGGCTACGGCCTCACCGCCTCGATCGCCCGCCGCGTGGCCGAGCGGGGTGCCGACATGCTCATCACCGTGGACAACGGCATCGCCAGCGTGGACGGCGTGGCCGAGGCCAAGGCGCTGGGCCTGCAGGTGCTGGTGACCGACCACCACCTGCCTGGCCCCGAGCTGCCTGCGGCGGACGCCATCGTCAATCCCAACCAGCCCGGCTGCCCGTTCGAAAGCAAGTCCATGGCCGGGGTGGGCGTGATGTTTTATGTGCTGCTGGCCTTGCGCGCCGAGCTGCGTGCGCGTGGCGTGTTTGACGCCGCCACGCAACCCAAGCTCGACCCCTTGCTCACCCTGGTGGCGCTGGGCACCGTGGCCGACGTGGTCAAGCTGGATGCCAACAACCGCCGCCTGGTCGCCCAGGGCTTGAAGCGCATCCGCGCGGGGCAGATGCCCGCAGGCATCGCCGCCCTGTTCCACGCCGCCGGCCGCAAGGCGCCCGTGGCCACCACCTTCGACTTTGGCTTTGCTTTAGGCCCACGCATCAACGCCGCAGGCCGCCTGGCCGACATGACGCTGGGCATCGAATGCCTGCTGACGGACGACGCAGGCCGCGCTGCCGAACTGGCTGCCACGCTGGATGGCATCAACCGCGAGCGCCGCGACATCGAAAGCGGCATGCGCGAACAGGCCATGCTGATGGCCGAGAGCCTGTTTGACGAGAGCGAAGAGCCGCCCCCCGCCATCAGCGTGTTCGACCCCGACTTCCACGAAGGCGTGGTGGGTATCGTGGCCAGCCGCATCAAGGACAAGCTGCACCGCCCGACCTTCGTGTTTGCGGCCAGCAGCGCGCCGGGCAAAGAGCATGAACTCAAAGGCTCGGGCCGCTCCATCCCCGGCTTTCACCTGCGCGACGCGCTGGACCTGGTGGCCAAACGCCACCCGGGCGTGATCCTCAAGTTCGGCGGCCACGCCATGGCGGCGGGCTGCACGGTGGCGGAGGAATCGTTCGACGTGTTCGAGCAGGCCTTTGCCCAGGTGGCGCAGGAATGGCTGGACGCCGCCACCCTCACCCGCCGCATCGAGACCGACGGCCCGCTGGCCCGCGAATACTGCCGCGCCGACATTGTGGACACGCTGCACCGCGAGGTCTGGGGCCAAGGCTTTGCGCCCCCCACCTTCAGCGAAGAGGTGCAGATCGTGAGCCAGCGCCTGGTGGGCGAGGCCAAGAACCACCTGTCGCTCAAGCTCATCCACCAGGGCAACCCCGTGGATGCCATCTGGTTCGGCCACACCGAGCAGTTGCCTGCCCGGGTACTGCTGGCCTTCCGCCTGGATGTGAACGAGTGGAAGGGCGAGCGCAAGGTGCAGTTTCTGGTCGAAGGCGCGCAGGTGTAGCGCGCCACCGCTCAAGCCTGCGTCGGCCCCTTGCTTCGCTGGCGGATCACGGTCACCGGCTCACCGCCCTGCCCCCAGTTCTCGGGGTCCACCTCGTCGATGATGACGGTGACACTTTCCGGCCGCTTGTCCAGCACCTGCTGCATGAGCTGGGTCACGCCCGCAATCAGGGCGGCTTTCTGGGCTGCGGTAGTCGGCAGGTCGCGGCGCGCAAGGCGGATGTTGACCAAGGGCATCGGAGAATCCTTTCAAGGTGCACCAAAACAAAAGGCAGCTCACGCTGCCTTGCTGTCAAATCGGCCGGAATACCGACCACAAAAAATAGCCGCCAGCGCTTGATGGTCATGTGCTAGCCGCTATCGATTTAGAAGCTCTCCCAATCGTCATCGCCACCCTGCGCCGCTGCCTTGGCTGCGGGGGCGGGGGCGGGCGCCTTGGCCGCAGGCAGGCGCGCCGGGGCGGGCGCAGGTGCCTTCGGGGTGGCGGAAGACGCCACGCGGGGCGCGCTGGCCGTTGCCTTGGCCACGGCGGGCCGGGGCGCAGGCGCTGCAGCGCGGGGTGCCGCTGCCGGCGCCCGGGTGGCCACCGCTCCCACGTTGAACACCGACACCACCTGCGCCAGGTGCTGTGCCTGGTCACGCATCGAGGCGGCTGCCGCCGTGGACTCCTCCACCAGCGCCGCGTTCTGTTGCGTCATCTGATCGAGGTGTGTGACGGCCTGGTTGACCTGCGCGATGCCGTCGCGCTGTTCTGTCGAGGAGGCCGTGATCTCGCCGATGAGGTCGCTCACGCGCTGTACGCTGGCAACGATCTCTTGCATGCTTTGCCCGGCCTGTGCCACCTGGGCCGAGCCCGATTCCACGTTCTCCACGCTGGCGCTGATCAGGGTCTTGATCTCTTTGGCCGCCTCGGCGCTGCGCTGCGCCAGGCTGCGCACTTCGCTGGCCACCACCGCAAACCCACGGCCCTGCTCGCCGGCCCGGGCGGCTTCCACCGCAGCGTTCAGCGCCAGGATGTTGGTCTGGAAGGCGATGCCGTCGATGGTGCCGATGATGTCGCTGATCTTGCGGCTGCTGTCGGTGATCTGCTGCATGCTGGTGACCACCTGGCCCACCACTTCGCCGCCCCGCGCTGCAGCCTGGGCCGCCGTGCCGGCGAGCTGGTTGGCCTGGCGAGCCGTGTCGGCCGACTGGCTCACGGTGGCCGTGAGCTGTTCCATGCTGGCTGCCGTCTCTTCCAGGTTGGAGGCCGTCTGCTCGGTGCGCGCCGACAGGTCGTGGTTGCCGTTGGCAATCTCCACCGACGCCGACGAGACCGAGTCCACTCCCTGGCGCACTTCGCTCACCACACCGCGCAGCCGCGACGACATGGCCGACAGCGAACGCAGCATGTGGCCAAACTCGTCCTTGCGGGTGGATTGCAGCTCGCGCGTCAGATCGCCTGCTGCAATGGCATCGATGGTCTCGACCGCTTCGTTCAGCGGCAGGGTGATGGAGCGCACCAGCTTCCAGGCCAGGAACAGGCCCGCCGCCATCAGCACCATGGAGCTGATGATGCCGGTGATGGCGTATTCGATGCGGCGCTGGGTGGCTTCGGCACGGATCACGTCGCGGCGCTTTTCGAGCGTGGCCACAAACTCATCCTGCGCCTTGAGGTACTTGGTGACCAGGGGGGCAAACTCGTCGTCCGCATAGCGTTGGGTGGCGACGGCATCGCCTGCGCCCTTGAGCTCCCAGGTCTTGGCGGTAGCCGCCAGCACGGCCTTGCGCGCCTCCAGCACCTTGTCGAGCGAGGCTTTCTCCTCGGGCGCGGTGGCTGAGGCCACGATGCCTTCCTGCACCTTGTTGATGTTGCCAATGATCTCCTTGACCTTGGCGCCGTACTGCTCGGCCAACACCGAATCGGTGGTCACCGCGCCGCCCATGACCATGGTGACAGCCGTTTCGGTGGCGCCCCGCCAGCGCACAGCAGCCGAGATGCGGGCCTCGATCTCGACCACGGCGTCCATGGCCGCCGACATCGAAGAGTTGCCCCGGTTCTGCGCAAATGCAGACAGCAGCAACATGGCAATCATGAGCCCCAGAAAGGCGCCCCACAGCTTGCGGGAGACGCGGATATTGTCAAATTGCATGGTTGGTTTTTCCTCGTGGATCGGTGATGTCTCCATGGTCTGCGCATGGCGTGCAAGACACATTCGATTACATCAACAACAGGCCATAGCCTACGCCAGCCCAAGGCACCGGCGGACTCATGCCCCACCGGGAAAAACCCGCATCCAAAACCCGCCAGGAATGCGCGAACGAAGACAGATCGAACAGGCGCTAGAACCCATGGCCTGACAGGGCCAGACCGGTATACAAGTCCCAGCCCGCCACACCCAAGCCTCTGGTCCCAGTATTGCTTGCCCTGACAGGCCTTCGCCCCGGAGCCTTCAGGGCACGCAGGGCCAGGAATCAGAAGCTTTCCCAGTCGTCGTCCCCGCCCTTGGCCGCCGCCTTGGGTGCAGGGGCTGCCGACTGTGTGACTGCGGGTGCAACTGGCGGCGCCAGCCGCGATGGGGCCTTGGGCGCGTTGGAGGCCGCCTTACTGGCGGTGGCAGGCTTGTTGCCCAGTGGGGCCTTGGCCACGGCGGGCCGTGGCGCAGGCGCCGGTGCTGCAGCGCGGGGTGCCGCTGCCGGCGCCCGGGTAGCCACCGCGCCCACGTTGAACACCGACACCACCTGCGCCAGGTGCTGTGCCTGGTCACGCATCGAGGCGGCTGCCGCCGTGGACTCTTCCACCAGCGCCGCGTTCTGTTGCGTCATCTGATCAAGGTGTGTGACGGCCTGGTTGACCTGCGCGATGCCGTCGCGCTGTTCTGTCGAGGAGGCCGTGATCTCGCCGATGAGGTCGCTCACGCGCTGTACGCTGGCAACGATCTCTTGCATGCTTTGCCCTGCCTGCGCCACCTGGGCCGAGCCCGATTCCACGTTCTCCACGCTGGCGCTGATCAGGGTCTTGATCTCTTTGGCCGCCTCGGCGCTGCGCTGCGCCAGGCTGCGCACTTCGCTGGCCACCACCGCAAAGCCCCGGCCTTGCTCGCCCGCTCGGGCGGCTTCCACCGCAGCGTTCAGCGCCAGGATGTTGGTCTGGAAGGCGATGCCGTCGATGGTGCCGATGATGTCGCTGATCTTGCGGCTGCTGTCGGTGATCTGCTGCATGCTGGTGACCACCTGGCCCACCACTTCGCCGCCCCGCGCTGCAGCCTGGGCTGCCGTGCCGGCGAGCTGGTTGGCCTGGCGGGCCGTGTCGGCCGACTGGCTCACGGTGGCCGTGAGCTGTTCCATGCTCGCTGCCGTCTCTTCCAGGTTGGAGGCCGTCTGCTCGGTGCGCGCCGACAGGTCGTGGTTGCCGTTGGCAATCTCCACCGACGCCGACGAGACCGAGTCCACCCCCTGGCGCACTTCGCTCACCACACCGCGCAGCCGTGACGACATGGCCGACAGCGCCCGGGTAAGCACGCCCAGTTCATCCTTGCGGCCATCTTGAATGTCTTGGGTGAGGTCTCCGGCCGAAATGGCTTCGGCCAGCACCACGGCCCGATCCAGCGGCCGAGTGATGGAGCGCACCAGCAGGGCCGCCAGCAGCATGCCCAGGGCCACCACCGCAATGGCTGCGGCAGCCCCGATCAGCACCAGGTTGCCGCGCGTGGCACGTGCGGCCTGCACCGCATCGTCACGCTGGCGCTCCTGCACCGCCACGAACTTGTCGATCGACTCCAGATAAGCCAACACCTTGGGCCGGTAAACCTTGTCCACATAGGCCTGCTTGGCGGCGGCATCGCCCGCATCGGTCAGCTCCTTGAGCTTGTCGGTCTGGCCCCGGACATCGGCACGCGCAGCGGCCACCGCGGCCAATGCCGCCTTGTCCTCGGGGGACACCGCCGCCTTGTTGATCTTTTCCTGCACCGGGGTGATGCGTGCGGTGAGCGCAGCCACCCGGGTATCAAAATCTGCCTTGAGCGCCTGGTCGGTGGTCACAAACCCGGCCATCGACATGGTGACCGCCACTTCCGCCAGGCCACGCCAGCTGACCGCCGTGGTGATGGCGGACTCGTATTTGTTGACGGACTCTTCGGTCGCAGCAGTGACCTGCCGCCCATACCACTGGGTCCAGACGGCGGCCACCAGCATCAGCGCCAGCAGACCCAGAATTACGCTCCACATCTTGTGGGCGACACGCAGGTCATTGAATTTCATGGTTGCTCCTGATGCTCTGCAAAAACCCCGAGGTTCCGCGTTGTTGTATCTTGCCCAAGGAAAACCACCACACTGCCGGCGTTCGACCCGGCTGAACACCCGCCAGCCAGGCGAAGTGTGCATGTAACAAGTGTTAATGGATTCCGTGGGGCGCGTTATCAGTACAAGCCCTAAAATGAATCGGTGACCTCCATACTCAACGCCGACCTGCACTGCCATTCCGTCGTTTCCGACGGAACCCTGACGCCCGAAGACCTGGCCGCGCGGGCCAAGGCCAACGGGGTGGAGCTGTGGGCGTTGACGGACCATGACGAGATCGGCGGCCAGCACCGTGCGGCCGCTGCCGCCCGCGCCCAAGGCATGGCCTACCTCACCGGCACCGAAATTTCGGTCACCTTTGCCGACACCACCGTCCATATCGTGGGTCTGGGCTTTGACCCTGACGACACCCAGCTGGCCCAGGGCCTGACCGCCACACGCGGCGGGCGCGGCGAACGGGCGCAGGAGATGGCGGCCCAGCTGGCCCAGGTCGGCATCAAGGGCGCCTACGAAGGGGCGCTGCAGTTTGTGGGCAACCCGGCACTCATCTCGCGCACCCATTTCGCGCGTTTTCTGGTGGAAACCGGCGTGTGCAAGGACACCTCCGAGGTGTTTCGCAAATTCCTGACCGAAGGCAAACCAGGCTATGTGCCCCACAGGTGGGCCAGCCTGGGGGATGCCGTGCGCTGGATCACACAGGCCGGGGGCATGGCGGTGATCGCCCACCCGGCGCGCTACAAGTTCAGCGCCAATGAAGAATTCGCGCTGTTCTCCGAATTCAAGCAACATGGTGGCCGGGCGGTCGAGGTCGTCACGGGCAGCCACAGCGCAGCCGAGTACGTGACCTACGCCGACATGGCGCAGGAGTTTGGCCTGGCCGCATCGCGTGGCAGCGACTTCCACAGCCCCGACGAGTCGCACACCGACCTGGGCACGCTGCCCCTGCTGCCCGGCGCATTGACCCCCGTGTGGGAACTGCTGTCCGACCGAATTTTGCGATGACCCCGCGCTGCCGCAGCCGCGCCAGCCGCCCTCTGGACGACCTGCCACCAGGCAAGGCACCCACGCGCAGCGCCACGCATCACTGAGAACCTGCCCCATGGCCCAGTATTTCGAAGCCCATCCCGACAACCCGCAGCCCCGGCTGCTCAAGCAAGCCGCACTGCTGCTGCAAAAGGGCGGCATCGTGGCCGTGCCCACGGATTCGAGCTATGCGCTGGTCTGCCACCTGGACGACAAGGACGCAGTGGACCGCCTGCGCCGCATCCGCCAGGTGGACGAAAAGCACCACCTCACGCTGCTGTGCCGCGACCTGTCGGAGCTGGCCAACTACGCACGGGTGGACAACCGGCAGTACCGCCTGCTCAAGCTGGGCACGCCGGGCCCGTACACCTTCATCCTCGAAGCCACCAAGGAAGTGCCCCGCCGCGTGAGCCACCCCTCGCGCAAGACCATTGGGCTGCGGGTGCCCGACCGCAAAGGCCTGCAGCTGCTGCTGGAGCTGCACGGCGCCCCGCTGCTGGCCACCACGTTGATCCCTGCGGGTGAGACCGAGCCCCTGAACGACCCGCAAGAAATTCGCGAGCGCTACGAAAAGCTGGTGGATGCCATCGTCGATGCCGGGGCCTGCCCCCTGGAGCCCACCACGGTGGTGGACCTGACCCCCATGGGCACCGGCGGCGACCCGGTGGTGGTGCGCGAAGGCCGGGGCAGCCTGCAGGCGCTGGGGCTGTAAGAGCCCGCCGAAGCGGCGCCACCCCCAATACATTCGCTGCGGTGCAGCGGGCTTCGCTCAGCCGCCGCTAACGCGCGCCTTGGAGGAGAGAGCCGCGCTGCGGCTCAGGAATTCGTCAGAGCTTGAACGCCCCCACCGCCTGCTCCAGGTCGCGGGCTTGTGCCGACAATGCCGACGCCGTGCTCACCGCATGCTGCACCAGCGAGGCCGTCTCCTGCGTGCTGCCGTCCATGTGCGACACGGCCACGTTGACATGGCTGATGGCTTCGCTCTGCTCGCGCAGGGCGGTGGAGATTTCGCCCAGCAGCGCGCTCACCTGGCCCACAGCGCCGACGATCTCTTCCATGGTCTTGCCCGCCTTGCCCACCTGACCGGCGCCGCTTTCCACCTGTTCGACCGACGCGCTGATCAGTGCCTTGATCTCACGCGCCGCCACCGCGCTGCGCTGGGCCAGGTTGCGCACCTCGCTGGCCACCACGGCAAAACCCCGGCCCTGTTCGCCGGCACGCGCGGCCTCCACGGCAGCATTGAGTGCCAGGATATTGGTCTGGAAGGCAATGCCTTCGATGACCTGGATGATGTCCACAATCTTGCGCGAGCTGCCACTGATGGCCTGCATGGTCTGCACCACCTCGCCCACCACCGACCCGCCCTGCTCGGCAATCGCCGACGCTTGCACGGCCAGGCCGCTGGCCGAATGGGCGCGCTCGGCGTTCTGGCGCACGGTGGCTGTCAGCTGCTCCATGCTGGCTGCCGTCTCGGTCAGGGACGACACCTGGTCTTCCGCCCTGCGCGAAAGGTCGGTGTTGCCATGGTCAATATCTGCCGCAGAGGCGGTGATCGAATCGGTGCTTTGCTTGATCCGGGACACCAAGTCGGTCAGCGTGTCCTCCATGGTGCCCAGCGCGCCCAGCAGGCGGCCAAAGTCACCCTCCAGGTCGGAGTTGAATTCCTGGCTCAGGTCCCCCGAAGCCACGGTTTCGGCGATCAGGATGGCCTGGTTGAGCGGCGCCACGATGCTGGCGCGCAGGCTGAGCGTGGCCACTAAAGCCAGCACAAACACCACCACACTGCAACCGATCACCCAGGTGCGCGCGCTTTGCAACTGCGCCAGCGCCGCCTGGGCCGGGGGCGTGGCGCCCTGCAGCGCCTGCTCGGCACCGCCGATTCCGGACAGCGCCATCACCATCAGCAGCAGCACCACGAGTGCGAGGCCGCCAAACGCCAGCAACAGGCGCGTTCCGATCTTCAAGTTGTTCCACATGGCTTCAATGTCTCCAGGCCTGTTGTATGTCGTTGTGGGAGGGGCCGCCGCGCAGCGTGCGCGCCAAAGGGCACGAACTTGCACAAACTGGCACGGGCTGCGGGCAAGAGGTTGATGCTAGCAACGAACACCCCGCCTGGAGACCCGTCAGCATACGTACAACCCACAATACGCGGTTGCCGCCGGGCGCCTGAACACCCGCCGGGTCACCCTGGCAACGCCGGGGACAGCGGGGCGTCTGAGACAATCCCGGCGTGGACACCTCCAATCTCATCCAAACCGTTCTGATCTACGCCCTGCCGGTGCTGTTTGCGATCACTGTGCACGAGGCGGCCCATGGCTACGCGGCGCGCCACTTTGGCGACAACACCGCGTACATGATGGGGCGCATCACGCTCAACCCTTTCAAGCACATTGACCCGGTCGGCACCATCCTGATGCCGCTGCTGCTGTACTTTGCGACCTCGGGCGCCTTCCTGTTTGGCTACGCCAAGCCGGTGCCGGTCAACTTCGGCAATCTGCGTAACCCCAAGAAGCACATGGTGTGGGTAGCCCTGGCCGGGCCCGCGTCCAACTTCATTCAGGCCATCGCCTGGGCCGTGCTGCTGGTAGTGCTGGTGGGCACGGGGATTGAGGAGCGCTTTTTTCTGGAAATGGCACGCGCGGGGGTCATGGTCAACCTGGTGATGTGGGCCTTCAACCTTTTTCCGCTGCCGCCGCTCGATGGCGGGCGCATTCTGGTGGGCCTGCTGCCCTGGAAACAGGCCCATATGGTGTCGCGCATCGAGCCCTGGGGCTTCTTCATCGTGATGGGCCTGGTGATCGCCGGGGTGGTGGGCACGCTGTGGCTGCGCCCCCTGATGGCCGTGGGTTACACCGCCATCAACCTGTTGCTCACCCCGCTGACGGCCTTGCTGCGCTGAGCGCAGCACAGCCTGTGAGCCCGCCACTTCCTGTTCATTTGATCTGCTGAGTTTTTGTTTCCCATGAGCACCACCCGTTTTCTCACCGGCATCACCACCACCGGCACCCCCCACCTGGGCAACTTCGTCGGCTCCATCCGCCCGTCGGTGGCGGCCAGCCTCACGCCCGGCGTGCAGAGCTTTTACTTTCTGGCCGACTACCACGCGCTGATCAAGTGCGAAGACCCGGTGCGCATCCAGCGCTCCACGCTGGAGATCGCGGCCAGCTGGCTGGCCGCAGGGCTCAACCCTGAGAAGGTCACCTTCTACCGCCAGTCCGACATCCCCGAGATCCCCGAGCTGACCTGGCTGCTGACCTGCGTGACCGGCAAGGGCGTGCTGAACCGTGCCCACGCCTACAAGGCCAGCGTGGACAAGAACACCGCCGCCGGGCGCGAGCACGACGACGGTGTCACCGCAGGCCTGTTCATGTACCCGGTGCTGATGGGCGCGGACATTCTGATGTTCAAGGCCCACAAGGTGCCGGTGGGCCGCGACCAGATCCAGCATATCGAGATGGCCCGCGACATGGCGGCCAGCTTCAACCACCTGTACGGCGAGCACTTTGTGCTGCCCGAGGCGGCCATCGACGACCATGTGGCCACACTGCCCGGGCTGGATGGCCGCAAGATGAGCAAGAGCTACGACAACACCATCCCGCTGTTCAGCTCGCGTGCCCAGCTGCAGAAGCTCATCGGCGGCATCCTGACCGACTCGCGCGCGCCCGGCGAGGCCAAAGAGGTCGAAGGCTCGGCCCTGTTCCAGATCTACCAGGCCTTTGCCACGCCCGAAGAGACCGAGGCCCTGCGCAAGGCCTATGCCGACGGCATTGCCTGGGGCGACGCCAAGCACCTGCTGCTGGAGCGCGTGGACCAAGTGATCGCCCCCATGCGCGCGCAGTACGAAGAACTCATCCACAACCCTGCGCGCATCGAACAGACCCTGCTGGCTGGCGCCGAGCGCGCCCGCGCTCTGGCCACGCCGTTCATCCGCGAACTGCGCAGCGCCGTGGGCCTGCGCAGCCTGGTGCAGGCCAGCACAGCCGCCAAACCGGCCAAGGCCGCCAAGGCCGCACTGCCCGCTTTCAAGCAGTACCGCGAGGCCGACGGCAAGTTCTACTTCAAGCTCGTGGCCGCCGACGGCCGCCTGCTGCTGCAGAGCACGGGCTTTGACGCACCCAAGGAGGCCGGCCAGGCGATTGCCCAGTTGCAGAAGGACAGCGCAGCCCTGCAGACCCTGGCCCCGC
The DNA here is from genome assembly GCF_025246485.1 of Acidovorax sp. K2F. Taxonomy (NCBI): domain Bacteria; kingdom Pseudomonadati; phylum Pseudomonadota; class Betaproteobacteria; order Burkholderiales; family Comamonadaceae; genus Acidovorax; species Acidovorax sp. K2F. Next base: position 51,886 of record NZ_JAOBSQ010000022.1, on the reverse strand, counting down.
GTTTGGCGCCCGTGGACGGCGTGGAAGCTGCCGAAGTGACGGCCGCCCTGCAGGCGCTGGCCGAGGCCGCCGCAGCATAAGCCGGCGCGCCACCGAGCGCCGCGTGCAAGACACACAGCCCGAGCCGCAAGGCTGCGGGCTCTTTTTTGTACGCCTTTCAATGCCTATTCGCTACATTTTTGATAGCTACTTGGGCATATCGCACTAGCGCTACCGGCCAAAAAGGCCTCAAACACCCTTCCATCACCCGGTAAAGGCGCCCTCTGCACACTGGGCGCCCCTTCAGTCCCGGTACCGCACCAGGGCCCACAGCGTGGGCCGCTCCCCGGTGCGCAGCCCGGTCTGCACCGTGCCGGTAAAGCTCCAGCGCCGGTCCTGCGACTCCCAGCCATGGGCCAGGGCCAGGCTCCAGCCCGGGGCGCGTTGCACAGTGTTGGCCTCGTCGATATAGCGCATACCGCGCCAGGTCAGGCGCAGCAGCGAAAAGCTGCGCGCCTCATGGCGCCATGTGGTCTGGCCCAGCACCACGTGGCGGGCAAAGCCGGGCAGCCAACGCCCCTCCAGACCCGCCCCGGTGTTGCGCGATGTGGTGTGGATGTAGCTGCCCAGCACGCTCCAGCGCGGACCCAGCAAATGGTTGACGGACACCGTGGCCTGCGCCAGCTGTCCCTGCCCGAAGACAGGCGTTTCCTCATAGGTGCTGAGCGTGGTCTGGGCATTGAGCACCACGGGGGCGATGGTGGCCACGTTGTCGAACAGCGCCCCCGTGTTCTGCGCAAACAGGCGACCGTTGGCGGCCACCAGGTTGCTGATGCGCTGTCCCGACAGGCTGGCGCCCCAGAAGGTGGTGGAGCTGGCCTCCCAGTCCAGTTGCACCGCGTGCTTGCGGGCGTAGCTGCCCGCAAGCAGGTACTGGTTGTCCACGGCAATGGCACCCGTGGCGACGGGCGACAGGGTGTGCGTGCCGGGCGCTCGCACGCTCTCCTGCCAGGCCCAGTGCAGGGCGCGGCCCGGGCCCAGGCGCAGGCTGGCGCCCAGGCGCGGCAGCAGCCGGTGGCGGTGCGCCGCGCCGTCGTCCTGCACGGGCAGCAGGTCTTGTCCCGTCGCTGTGTCGGCATAACGGTCGCGCTGCCGGGTGGTGAACCGGGGCCAGTACGCCTCGGCCATCCAGGTCCAGGCACCGCTGCGCCATTCGCCCGCCACCCAGGGCATGTGGTAGCGCTCGGTGTTGGTGCGCGGCGTGGTGATGCCGGGGTCAGAGATCGCGCTGACGGCATCCCTGTCCACGCGCTCCCAGCCCACGCTCAGGCGGTGCGCGCCCCACAACACGGTGTGGCGCAGGAACAGGCCCTGCTCGTCACTGGCATAGCGGTAGTCCTGGGGGCCCCAGCGCGCATCGTCCAGCACCAGTCCGGAGGTCTGGCGCCCGCTGTGCACCTTGAGCCAGGTCTGGCTGTCGGCCGACCATCGCCACGCGGCGCCCAGGTCCGTGCGGCGGGTGCGCGTCTCGGCGCCTCCGGTGAAGGTGATGCCGTTGCCGAAGTCCAGGCCTTGCGGAAAGCGATAGCGCAAGGTGGTGTCGCCATGCAGCGCGAACAGCGACAGGCTCTCGTTGGGCCGCACACCCAGCGCCAGGTCCACCCCGGGCGACGACAGGCGGTACTGCGTGGTGGCGGGGCCTTCGCGGGGCCACATCTGCACGTCGTTGGCCCGCACCAGCCAGGCCACAGGCACGTTGCTGGCGGCAAAGCCGCGGTAGCCCACATCGGCTGTGGCGTTGTGGCGCAGCGGGTTGCGTTCAGCGCTCGCGCCCATCGACCATTCACTGCCTGCAGACAGCGTGAGCGGCGCGCGCTTGTCGCTGGCGCCAAACACGGTGGGGTCGGTGAGGTAGCCCTGGAACAGCTCGGAGCGGCGGCTGAAGTCGCTCTCGTACCGGTCGGCCAGAAAGAAGTGGCTGCCCGCCCACAGCGGGTAGTACGACGCACTGGCGTAGGCCCGTGCCCAGTGCTCCATGCCGAAGTCGCCCAGCGCCTTGCCCAGGTTGGCCGAGCCCTGGCTGTCCGAGGCCAGCGGGTTGAGCGACTTCAGGTAGGGCAGCCGGGTGAGCGCCTCGCGCGCTGCGGCCATGGCCGCCACAGGCTCGCCGCTGTCGTTGCGCAGCATGGCCTCCACTTGCCAGGGCAGCGGGTCGCGCGCGTCAGCCAGGCGTGCGCGGACCAGTGCGTCCAGCGCTGCGGCGCGCTCGCCCAGCGTGTATTCGGCCACCGCCAGCCACACCTGTGCGCGGGCGTATCGCGGCTCAATCACCAAGGCCTTGAGCAGCGCGGTGCGGGCCGCCTCGGCATCGCCCTGCCGCAGGGCCAGCAACCCGGCGGCTGCCAGGGCCACATAGTCGTCGCCCGACTGCGCCAGGGCGGCATCCAGGGCGGTGCGCGCCTCGGCAAGGCGCAGGCCTTCGATGGCCGCCGTGGCGGCTTCGCCCCAGTAGGCCGCTTGGTCTGGCGCCAGGGCCACGGCCTGCGCCAGTGCACTGCGGGCCGCGCGCAGGTCTCCGCGCTCTTGCAATGCGCGGCCCAGCCCTGCCAGGGCGGCGGCCCGCTGCGCATCGCCCTCCGCGTGGGTCACCGCCTGCCGGTACAAGGCCAGGGCGGCGTCCCCCTGCCCTTGCAGCCGGTGCCAGTCGGCGTCGGCCTGCAGCAATGGCGCAAAGCCGGGCGACGCGGCGCGCGTGGTATCCAGCCAGGTGCGCGCTTCTGGCAGGCGGTCCAGCGCCATCAGCAGGTCGGCGCGGCCCGCAGCGGTACGGGGATCTCGCGTGCGCTGCCAGGCCAGGGCCAGGCGCTGCTGCGCGGCGTCGGGCTGGCCGTCCATCACCTCCAGGTCCGCCAGGGCCAGCTCGACCACCACCCCACCATCGCCCTGCGCCGACAGGGCCAGCAACAGGGCACGCGCCTGGGCCCATTGCCCCGCCTGCAATGCGGCGCGAACCTCTGCCAGAGCGGGTGGTGCCGTCTGAACGGGCTGGAACTCGGTCCAACGCGTCAGGTCGCCCGGGTAGGCGGCCACCCACTGCACCCGCTCGCGGGGGTTGACCAGCAGGCGCTTGACAGGCGCCTGGCCGGGCTCGGCCACGCCCTGCTCGGCGGGCCCCAGTTGCACGCTGCCCAGGTCGTTGCGCAACTCCACAGCGCCGGACAGCACGGTGAGCGTGGTCCGCCCCGCTCCATCCACCTCCACGTCCCAGTCGGTACCCCGCACCACGGCCAGCGCTGCAGGCGTTTGCAGTTGCAGGTTGGCCGGGGCCTTCTTGGTGCGCGCCCACAGCCGGCCCGCAGCCAGTTCCAGCAGGGTGCGCGCTGGCTGGGCCTCGCACAGCCTCAATTGCGCGTTAGCCGACATGCGGATCTGCGTGCGGTCCGCCAGCAGCAATGCGGCGGATGACAACGCCAGTGTGCGCATGTCTGCGCCCGGGCCCAACGGCTGGGCGAGCCTGGCAGGCAGCCAGGGCTGGGTGCCGGGGGGGCGCGTTTCGCCTTGGCCGCTGAGCGCCACAATTTGCGCAGCCACTGCGTCAGGCGCCAGAGGTACACCGGCACATTGCGCGCTGGCACTGGCAGCACTCCAGGCCGACAGGGCGACACCCACCGGCGTAAGCCACGCCAGGCGTGACGGGGATGACACAGGAGGGATGGGCATGGTGGGCCTCTCTGGGGGAGTCTTGCGCCGGGGACTCAGGTCTTGTCCAGTGCCCGCGCTGTGAATACGGGGGTGGCGCCCGCTGCAGGGCCGTCCGCCAGAGCTGTGTCTGCCTGGGCCTGCACCCGGGCCTGCCAGCGCAGCGCCTGCCCGTGCCACTGCGGGGCATGCGCGGCCGCGTGCGCGCACGCATCGGCACAGCACTGCAGGGCCCGTGCCCAGCGCGCAGCCCGCAGGTGGTCCCGCAGCTTGTGGCTGATGGAGGCCAGCGCAGCGTCGTCACACGGTGTGTACACGTCCACACCGGTGCTACGCCCAGCCAGCACCACGGTGTCCAGCCACATCAGTCGGACCTCTGGGGCACCACCCGCAGACATCATCTGCAGCGCATCGTGTGTGGCGCCCGACAGCAGGATGCCTGTGCCGAAGGCCTTGTTGGCCCCCTCCAGCCGTGCGGCAGTGTTCACGGCGTCGCCCACGGCGGTGTATGTAAAGCGCTCATGCGACCCCAGGTGTCCCACCGCCGCCTCGCCCGTGTGCAGGCCAATGCGCAGTTGCACCTGCGCAAACGGTGTGCACTGCCACTGGGCCCGCAGGTCCACCATGTCGGCCTGCATGGCCAGTGCGCAGGCCAGGGCTCGGTCCGCGTGCCGGGCGTCGGGCAAAGGGGCGTTCCAGAAGGCCATGACAGCGTCGCCGATGAACTTGTCCAGCGTGCCGCCGTGCTGGTGCACGGTGTGGGTCATGCGGGAGAAGTAGGCATTCAGCGCCTGGGCCACGGCCTCGGGAGGCAGGTGCTCGCTGGCGGCGGTGAAGCCTGCCAGGTCAGAGAACAGCAACGTCAGCACACGGCGCTCGCCATGCAGTTGCGGCTGGGCACCGTCGGCCACCAGGGCATCGACCACGGCGGCGGGCACGTAGCGGGCAAAGTCCGCGCGCAGCTGTTCGCGGCGGCGGTGCTCGCGCCAGTAGCTGTCGGCTGCACCCACGTTCAAATGCAGTGCCAGGCCCGCCAGCGTGGGCAGCGCCGTCCACAACACCCCTGCCAGGTAGGCCCCCAGCCCACCCAGCAGGGCAAGCACTGCAAGCGCCGCACTGAGCAGCACCGCCCGCCCACCGCGCCAGCGCCGGGTCCAAGCGGCCACACAGCCCACGGCAAGAGCGGCCTGCAGCCAAGGGCCTGCCGGGTGGGCGGACACCACCCAGTCCCCCGCCAAGCCGTTGACCAGGGCCGTAGCGTGCACCAGCACGCCGGACTGCGTGCCCGCGCCCAGTGCACGCAGGGGCGTGGCGAACTGATCGACCCCGTCCACCGGCGTGTTCTGCCCCAGCAGCACCAGGTGCCCCTGAACGGCTGCAGGCGGCAGCGCCCGGCCGGCCTCCAGCGCCTGGGTGTAGTGGGCGTAGGGCAGCGGGACCTCGGGGGCGTAGTAGCGCAGCAACGCGCCCGGTGGTGGGGGCTGCACACTGCGCCCGCCGCTGCGCGCCAACTCCTGCCACAGGGCATCACTCCGAGCGGGTGCCAGGCGCAGCACGCCATCGTCGTCCGGCTGCACCGCCACACTGCCCTGGCGGGCCATGGGAAACACCGAGGGCACGGTCTGCCGGTATTGCGCCACCTGCGAGGTGTTCACCGCTACATCGGCCGCAGCCAGCACCACCGGCATGCGCCCTTGCAGGGCTGCCGCAAGCGCCGCATCGTCCGCAGGGGACTGGGGTGCGGCAAACAGCATGTCGATGCCCAGCGCCAAGGCGCCCGCCGCAGACAAGGCCTCCACCAGTTGTGCGTGCAGGCGGCGCGGCAGGGGTGGGGTCAGGTTCAGCGCCGCCTGACTGGGTTCGTCCAGTCCGACCACCAGCACGCCTACGTCGGGCGGCGGCGCAGCGGTCCAGCTGGCCAGCAGGTCATGCTCCAGCCGCTGTAGCGGCGTCCACACCGGCAAGGCGGGCAGCAGCGCCAGCAAGCCCAGCGCGAGCACCACCCGCAACGCCCAGGCCCGCCAGGCGTCTTGTGTAACCGGTGCTCGCGTACTTGCACTTGCCATTCCGCCCCTCCACCGCTGCATGCGGCCGTGCACGCAGCACCCACTGTAGTGGCTGTGCCTGCGCGTGCACAGTGGGGGCTTACACGCATGACTCGCGCCATGGCCGCCCCGCACAACACCTATGGGCAGCCACCGGGCATGTGCGTAAACTGGTCTTTTGATCGGTTTGGGAGACTTCCATGAAACTGCTATGTGCCTCCGTGTCCGTGCTGGCCCTGCTGGCGGGCTGCAATGCCACCAACCCCTACGGCCCATCGGGCCCCATGGCCTCGGGCCGCGACCGCACCTTCAGCGTGCCGGTCTACGGGCCCGACACTTCCCAGGCGTATGCGGCGGCCAGCCGCGAATGCCAGCGCATGGCCTTGCACGCCAAACTGTTGCGCAACGATGGCTCGCGTCTGGTGTTTGAATGCGTGAGCGAGTTGCAGGACAAGCCTTGAGGCCAGCCGCCCCACCAGCGTGCCGCCGCTGGGCGAGCGGTGCGGCCTTGCTGGCTCTGTCCGCACTGCTGGCGGGCTGCCAGCACACACCGTCCACCCAGGCAGGCACAGTCACGTCGCCCTGGGTCAACAGCCTGGGCATGGCCTTTGTCCGTGTGCCTGCGGGCACCTTCTGGATGGGGGGCGTGCCCCCCGTCGAAACGCTGGAAAAGAACTTCCCGCTGCTGGAGCGCAAGCGCCTGACCGACCTGGCAGATGAATCGCCAGCGCACGAGGTGCAGATCACCCGCGATTTCTACCTTGGCCAGCACGAGGTCACGGTGGGGCAGTTCCAGCGCTTCCTTGAGGCGTCCGGCTACCGGCCAGAGTCTGAGGCCGATGGCACTGGGGGCTATGGCTACAACCCCGCCTACGACCCGGCCACCACGCGGCGCGGCGATGCGTTCGAGGGCCGCGACCCGCGCTACTCGTGGCGCAACCCCGGCTTTGCGCAGGGCCCGCACCACCCCGTGGTGAACGTGACCTGGAATGACGCGCAGGCCATGGCCCAGTGGCTCAGCCGCACCGAGGGCCACCGCTACCGGCTGCCCACCGAGGCGGAGTGGGAATACGCCTGCCGCGCGGGCAGCCGCAGCCTGTACCCGCATGGTGACAACCCGCAAGAGCTGGTCTCAGCGGGCAATACCTTCGACCAGGCCGCAGCCCCTCAGTGGTCACGCTGGCGCCAGCATGCGCTGGCGGGCAACGACGGATACGCGTTTACCGCGCCGGTAGGCCGCTTTGCCCCCAATGCCTTCGGGCTGTACGACATGCTGGGCAACGCCTGGGAGTGGACGGGCGACTGGCATGGCGACACCTACTACGCCGAGTCTCCACGCAACGACCCCACCGGTCCGGCCACGGGCAGTGTGCGTGTGCGCCGGGGTGGCTCGTGGCACACCTGGGCGCTCTATGCACGCTGCGGCTACCGCAACTGGAACAGCCCGGAGACGCGCTACACGCTGGTCGGCATGCGACTGGTGCGTGAAGTAGCGGCAGAGCCCCCCGCGCAGTGACCACCCCGGGCCGGGAGGGTTAACAAATGTCAAATCCCCTCTCGCTCCGCTCGGCGCGAGCCCGCGCCGTGGTAGTTATGGCCAATAATCCGCAGTTCGATTTTGGATGGGGAGAACCATGCGCATAGCCGCTTTGGACGACGATGCGCTTCAGCTGGATCTGATCAAGCAGGCCACGGAGGCGATGGGCCATGTGTGCCATACCCACCTGACCGGTGCGGAGCTGATGCGTACGCTGCGCCGCGAAACCTTTGACCTGCTGATCGTGGACTGGCACCTGCCCGACACCACCGGACCCGAAGTGGTGCGCTGGGTGCGCCAGAACGTTGCGGCCCGCGTGCCCATCCTGTTCGTCACGCACCGCCAGGAAGAGCGCGATATTGTGGAAGGCTTGGGCAGTGGGGCGGATGACTTCATGGTCAAGCCCGTGCGCATCGGCGAACTCAATGCCCGCGTGGCCGCCCTGCTGCGCCGCGCCTACCCCGACAACACCGGCGGCGTGATGGAGTTTGGCCGCTACCGCTTCCTGCCCGAAACCCGGTCCATCGAAATGGACGGAGTGGCGGTGGAGCTGAAGAACCGCGAATACGACCTCGCCCTGTTCCTGTTCCAGAACATGGGGCGGCTGCTGTCGCGCGACCACCTCAAGGAAGTCGTCTGGGGCCAGGTGGCCGATGTGATGTCGCGCTCGCTGGATACCCACATCTCGCGCCTGCGCACCCTGCTCGACCTGCGCCCCGCCAACGGTTTCATCGTGACAGCGGTGTATGGCGTGGGCTACCGTTTTGAAGCCGTCGAAGCCCAGCACAAAGGCTGAAGGCCGCGACAGAGTCCGGCGGGCTCTGCCACCAGCACGCCTGCCCGTTCCGTGCCCCATGAAGGAGACATGACTTGATCACCCCCCTGCCATTTCGCATGCACTCGATTGCTGCAGCCCTGTTGTGCGTGGCAGCAACCACCGCCTTCTCGGCCCAGCCGGTCGCTGCCCCGTCAGTCACCCAGCTAGGCGATGAAATTGCCCACGCCGTGAAAGAGGGCGACACCCTGGAAGGACTGGCCCGCAGCTACCTCGCCAACCCGCGCCAGTGGCCGTTGCTGCAAGCACGCAACAAGGTGGCCGACCCCAAGCGTCTGCAGCCAGGCTCGTTGATCTTCATCCCCGTTCGGCTGCAGCCCAGCGAATCGGCCACCGTACAGTTTGTGCAGGGCGAGGTCACGGCGCAGGCGCGGGGCAGCGGCACGCCCGCCCCCATTGCGACCGGCAGCAAGCTGGAAGAAGGCACCGAGCTGAAGGTGGGCCCCGAGTCGTTCGTGGCAGTGCAGCTGGCCGATGGCACCGTGGTGCGGGTGCAGGCGCAGTCCGAACTGCAGCTGCGCCAGCTGCGTCGGCGGGGGCGCGCTGGCAGCGTGCAGTCGGTGCTGGAGATGCACAAGGGCGGCGTGGAATCGACCGTGCCACCCAGCGCCGAGCCCCTGCGGCGCATGGAGATCCGCACACCGCTGGCCGTGACCAGCGTGCGGGGCACGCAGTTCAGCGTGGCACTGGCCGATTCGGGCCAGACCACGGCGTCGGTAGAGCATGGCTCGGTCGCGGTGCAATCGCGGCGCGACACTGACAGCGAGCCCGGCGCTGCACTCAAGGCGCCGACCGCGCTGCTGGCTCCGGGCCAGGGTCTGGCAGTGGCCACGGATGGCACGGTGGGCGCCCCCCGCCCTTTGCTGCCCGCCCCCGATACCTCCGGCATGCCCACCACACTGGGCGATGCGGGACTGCTGGCCATCGACCTGCCCATGGCCTCCGGGGCCACCCGGTATGTGGCGCAGGTGGCGCAGGACCCGGCGTTCACCCAGGTGCTGCGCCATGGCAGCTTCCCCGACGGCCGTCTGCGCTGGAAGGCGCTGGACGATGGCCGCTACTACCTGGCCGTTCGGGCACTGGACGATGCCGGCATCGCAGGCCTGCCCGCCGTGCAGCCGTTCACCGTCAAGACACGCCCGGTCGCACCGCTGTACCAGCACCCTGCGCCCGGCGCCGTCGTACCCAGTGGCGCGGCCGAGCTGCGCTGCACGGAAGTCCCCGGCGTGCGCTGGTACCGCGTGCAGGTGGCCGTCGACGCCCAGTTCACCCAGCCCCTGCGCGACGAGCAGCGCCTGACCGAATGCCGCCTGCCCCTGGGGGCGCTGCCCGCAGGCAGCTACTTCTGGCGCATCGCCAGCCTGCTGGCGCTGCCCGACGGGCAAGCAGACCAGGGGCCGTTTGCACCGCCACAGCCTTTCACGGTGGCCGACCGGCCGACCGCCTTGTCCCTGCAAGCTCTGCAGGCGGAGGACGGAGACCCGACCGTGCGGCTGCACTGGCCTGCCCAGGCGGGCCAGCGCTTCCGGCTGCAGCGCACTGTGGCTACCGATCTGGACTTTGCCAAGGTCGCAGAGGACACCGTGCTCGACGCCCCGACCTGGACGGCCAGCAACCTCGCCGCCAGCGAGTACCTGGTGCGCATCCAGGTGCTGGATGCCAGCGGGCTGGAGAGCGATTTCTCTCCCCCGCGCAAGATCCGCGTGGGCACTGGCATCCGCACCGGTGCGGGTTTGCCGGTGTCCACCAGCAGCGGCACGCCCGTGGGGCGCCCTTGAGCGGGGCATGGAGCCCGTCCAGCCCAGCCCTGCGGGTCGCACCAGCGCGCGCAGCGGCCCTGGCATGCGCTGAGCAGACGCCCCGCATCCCACCACCCCTTTCATGCTGACCATCGCCCACCTGCGCCGCCGCCGACGCCGCCTGGAATGGGCGCTGCTGGCCTGCGCGCTGATGGCGCTGGTGGCCTGGCTCAGCACCGCGGATAGCCTGAGCCGCGTCAACCACCTGGTGCAGGATGCAGGCATGCGACTGGTCTCGCGGCCCGCACACCCCGACATCGTGATCGTGGCCATCGACGACGCCAGCATTGCCGCCATCGGCCGCTGGCCCTGGCGCCGGGCGCTGCATGCCGAGCTGATCTCGCGCCTGACCGCCCAGAACCCCCGTGCCATCGGCATGGACGTGCTGTTCAACGAAGCCGACCTGGACTATCCCGAGGACGACCTGCTGCTCACCGACGCCATCCGGCGCAGCGCCCGTGTGGTGCTGCCCGTGCTGCGACGCGGCTATGGCCCGGTCAGCAACCAGACCGACCTGCCCTGGCCCGCCTTTGCCGAGGCAGCCGCCGGCCTGGGCCATGTGCATGTGGCGCCCGACAGCGATGGCGTGGTGCGCAGCCTGTACCTGCAGGAAGGCCCGGCGGCCGCCCCCTGGCATCACTTCAGCACGGCGCTGCAGTGCGTGGCAGACCGTCAATCTGTGGCCGCCCGCGCGCCCTCGCCCGCCAGCGCATCGGATACCAGCCCCTGGCAACGCAATGACCCCACGCTCATCGCCTACGCCGCCGGGCCATCGCCCTTCACCACCTACTCCTACATTGATGTGCTGCGTGGCCAGGTGCCAGCCGGAGCACTGGAGGGCAAGTACGTGCTGGTCGGCGCTGCAGCCTCGGGGCTGGGCGACATGTTTGCTACGCCCGTCAGCCAGCAGTCGCGCCTGATGCCGGGCGTGGAGGTGGTTGCCCATGTGCTGGATGCCCGCCTGGCCGGCGAACACATCGTGCGCGCACCGCAGGCCTTGAACATCGCCTTCAACTTGGTGCCTGTGGCCTGTGCGCTGGTGGCCTTGCTGCTCATCGGCCCCCTGGCCGCCTTGCTGACCAGCGCCGGGCTGGCCCTGGCCACCTTGCTGCTGAGCATGGCCCTGCCCTGGTGGGCAGGTCTGCAGTTCGCTCCGGCCGCCGCCTTGCTGGGCCTGGCGCTGGCCTACCCGCTGTGGAGCTGGCGGCGCCTGAGCGCGGCTGCGCACTTTCTGCGGCTGGAGATGGAGAACCTTCAGCGCCAAGGCCTGGCCATGCGCTTGCGCAGACGGCCCGGAGACTCCGCCGACTTTCTGGAGCGCCGCATCAACGCCGTGGAGCGCGCATCCCACCAGCTGCGTGACCTGCACCAGTTCGTGAGCGAAAGCCTGCAGCAGTTGCCCTCACCCACCATCGTCTGCGCCCCCGACGGTGAAATCCTGCTGGCCAACCAGGCGGCCCGCCAACACCTGGGTGGGTCCGCCCAGCCCTCCTTGCAGGGCCTGTCCGTGGTGGACCTGCTGGCCGACCTCGTGCAGACAGGGACTCAAGAGCCGATCGTTACCCAGGCAGCCTTGCAACATGCTGCCTTGCCAGAACAGACCGAGGGCACCGACGCCCGGGGCCGCAGCCTACTGGTGCAGTGCAAGCCTTTCACCAACCTGGCCAATGCAGGCTGGCTGCTGACCCTGGTGGACCTGACCGAGATGCGCCGTGCGCTGCAGCAACGCGACCAGGCGATGCACTTCATCTCGCACGACATCCGCGCGCCCAACGCGTCCATCCTGACGCTGCTGGAGATGCAGCGTGCCTACCCCGGCCGCCTGTCGGACCACGAGTTGCTGGAGCGCATCGAACGTTATGCACAGGCTTCGCTGGGCATGGCCGAAAGTTTTGTGCAACTGGCCAGCGCGCAGACGCAGGAATACCGCATGGCGCCGCTGGACCTGGCCGCCCTGCTATCCGAAACCACCGACGACCTCTGGACCCTGGCCCGTGACCGCAACGTGGACGTGCGCACGGTGTCCACCCCAGACACTGCGCCCTGCCTGGGCGACCGCGCCCTGCTGTCCCGCGCGCTGACCAACGTGATCCACAACGCCATCAAGTTCAGCCCCGACGGCGGCACGGTGCAATGCGCCATCGTGGCGCGAGGTACGCACTGGGTGGTGTCGGTACGGGACCAGGGCCCGGGCATTGCCCCCGAGCAGCAAGGCCGTCTGTTCACGCCCTACCAGCGGTTGCACGACCACAGCCACCCGGCCATAGCAGGGGTCGGCCTGGGCCTGGCACTGGTGCAGACCGTCGTGCTGCGCCACGGCGGGGCGCTGGAGGTGGACAGCGACGTAGGGCGGGGGGCCGAGTTCCGGCTGGTGCTGCCGCAGCGGTTGGATGCGCCGCCGGACGACGACGAGCAATAGCTAGCGGCGAGGGGCTGACTGCGACTGCAGAAAATCGAGCACCGCCCGGTGGTCGCCCTGGAAAACGATGCGATCAGCCCGGCTTTGCCGCTGGTAGGCATACATCGGGTCGTAATAGTCGCGCATGAGTGCAGCAATCCAGCCGCGGTGCAGAGACAGGTCACCCTGATTGCGTTGCTGTACCAGCGCTGCCTGCATCGACCCACGAAGCGCCTGGTAGCGGTCGCCCCCAAGGCGCTTGGCGAGTTTGCCCAAGCTATCGAGCAACCGCGCTGCAAACAGGTCGGTACCCGCCACCTCGCCATGGACGGCCACAAAATCTGCGCACTGCTGCCACACGTAGTCGCCCAAGATGCGCTCTACACGGGCATCGAAAGCGTCCTCCAGGCAGACGACGGGCACCTGCTCCAGCCGCTGCCGCAGCTCCAGGGGCACTGAGCAGCTGCCCACATGGCGACCCTCGTCCTCCAGCACAAAAGTCGCATGGCCCCGTGCTCGCTTCTTCAGCACGTCGATGGCCAGCCGGTTCTCAAAATCGATCTGCGTCGGCTGGCCGCTCACGCGCTGGCCAAAACTGGAGCCACGGTGGTTGGCATGGCCTTCCAGGTCCAAGCCGTTGGCCAGTTGCGCAATCACCTCGGTCTTGCCGGTGCCGGTCAGGCCACTGAGCACCACCAACCCACACTCCGCCGCCGCCGCCTGCGTGGTGCCGATGAGGAAACCCCGCATGGCCTTGTAGCCCCCCACCACCCGGGGGTAGTCCATGCCCGCTTCGTTCAGCAACCATTGCTGCACGATCTGCGAGCGCAGCCCGCCACGAAAGCAATACAGCACGCCCTGTGGGTGCGCCTGCGCAAACTGCGCCCACGCCTTAACGCGCTGGCGCTTGATGCTGCCAGACACCAGCTGGTGCCCCAGCGCAATCGCGGCCTCCTGGCCCTTGTGCTTGTAGCAGGTGCCCACCTGCTGGCGCTCGCCATCGTCCATCAGGGGAAGGTTGGCAACCCCAGGAAACGCGCCCTGCCCAAACTCCACCGGCGCGCGCACATCCATCATGGGCACATCGTTCAGGAAGATGTGCCGGTAGTCCGTCAGGTTGTCGGGCATCAGCGCAACTCGACGGCAAAGGCCTGTCGCGGGGTGAGCTGGCCGATGGGCTGCAGCGCCAGGCCCAGTTCCGCAGCCGCCTGCAGGAACTCGGCCTCGCCCTCCGGACTCACGGCCACCAGCAGCCCCCCGCTGGTCTGAGGGTCGCACAGCAGGTGCTTTTGCACCTCGGTCAGGGGCGCAATCTTCGCGCCGTAGCTGTCAAAGTTGCGCAGCGTGCCTCCTGGCACACAGCCCTGGTCCATGTAGTAGTCCACTCCCTCCAGGCGGGGCACTGCCGCGTAGTCAATCACAGCGCTCAAGCCACTGCCCTCCGCCATTTCGACCAGATGCCCCAACAGGCCGAAGCCGGTCACATCCGTCATGGCTGCCACGCCTGCCAGCCGGCCGAATCGGCTCCCTGGCCGGTTGAGCGTGCACATCAGGTCGCGCGCCACCCCCACATCCTGGGCGCGCAACTTGGCCTTTTTCTCTGCGGTGGTCAGAATGCCGATCCCAAGGGGCTTGGTCAGATACAGGCGGCAACCCGCCGTGGCCGTGTCGTTGCGTTTGAGATGGCGCTTTTCGACGATGCCCGTCACCGCCAGACCGAAAATGGGCTCCGGCGCATCGATGGAGTGACCGCCTGCCAGGGGAATGCCTGCTGCGTCGCACACCGCACGCCCCCCGCGCACCACCTCACGCGCCACCTCGGGCGACAGCACATTCACCGGCCACCCCAGGATGGCGATGGCCATCAGCGGATCGGCACCCATTGCGTAGATGTCGCTGATCGCATTGGTGGCAGCAATGCGCCCGAAGTCGTACGGGTCATCCACGATGGGCATGAAGAAATCGGTGGTGGATACCACGCCGCGCTCGGCATCCAGGGCATACACCGCCGCATCGTCCCGCGAGGTGTTGCCCACCCAGAGCCGGGGGTCCAGGTGCTGCGCCCCACTGCCCGCCAGGATCACGTCCAGCACCTTGGGGCTGATCTTGCAGCCACAGCCTGCGCCGTGGCTGTACTGGGTCAGGCGGATGGGGGATGTCGTCAGGGTCTCAGGAAGCATGCGAGGTTCTTTCGTGGCATCAGGCGCGGGGCGCGCTACCCGTATTCTGGCGCTGCGCGGAACGCGGCCATGCATTGCAACGAATACCTTACCCCTCCTACGCCCGCACAGCGATACGAACACCATGGCGAATCTGCGAGCCGCTTCACCTGAAGCATGCGAAGCGGGCCAGCGAGCTGCCTGAATTGTTCTAACGGACCCAAAGAAAAAGGCCCCGTGCTATTGATTAGATAGCTACAGGGCCTTGATGCTGGCGGAGAGGGTGGGATTCGAACCCACGGTAGTGTTGCCACTACGCCTGATTTCGAGTCAGGTACATTCGACCACTCTGCCACCTCTCCTGTGTGTCGAAGCCTTCGATTATAGCCAGATTTTCAGGGCTTGAGCACAGCGGTGCCGCCAAGGTAGGGGCGCAGCACCTCGGGCACCGTCACGCTGCCGTCGGCTTGCTGGTAGTTTTCGAGCACTGCCACCAGCGTGCGGCCCACGGCCAGGCCCGAGCCGTTCAGGGTGTGCAGCAGCTCGTTCTTGCCTTGGGCATTCTTGAAGCGGGCTTGCAGGCGGCGGGCCTGGAAGGCTTCGCAGTTGCTCACCGAGCTGATCTCGCGGTAGGTGTTCTGCGCGGGCAGCCACACTTCCAGGTCGTAGGTCTTGGCGGCGCCAAAGCCCATGTCGCCGGTGCACAGGCTCATCACGCGGTAGGGCAGGCCCAGCTTTTGCAGCACGGCTTCTGCGTGGCGCGTCATTTCCTCCAGCGCTTCGTAGCTCTTGTCGGGGTGCACGATCTGCACCATCTCGACCTTGTCGAACTGGTGCTGGCGGATCATGCCGCGCGTGTCACGGCCGTAGCTGCCCGCTTCAGAGCGGAAGCATGGCGTGTGGGCCGTGAGCTTGATGGGCAGATCGGACTCGGCCACCACCACGTCGCGCACAAAGTTGGTCAGCGGCACTTCGCTGGTGGGGATGAGGTAGAGGGCCGCGTTGTCGGGCACGGGCTCGCCATCTTGGCCGCCCTTCTTGGCAGCGAACAGGTCGCCTTCGAACTTGGGCAACTGGCCTGTGCCCTTGAGCGAGTCGGCGTTCACGGCATAGGGCACGTAGCACTCGGTGTAGCCGTGCTCTTGCGTCTGCACGTCCAGCATGAACTGGCTCAATGCGCGGTGCAGGCGGGCGATGGGGCCCTTCATCACGGTGAAGCGCGAACCCGACAGCTTGACGCCCATGTCGAAATCGAGGCCCAGCGGGGTGCCGACATCGACATGATCTTTCACCTCGAAATCGAAATTGGCAGGCGCGCCCCAGCGGCGCACTTCCACATTGCCAGCTTCGTCGCTGCCCACCGGCACGGACTCGTGCGGCAAGTTGGGCACGGCCACCAGCATGGCCAACAGTTCGGATTGGATCTGCTCCAGGCGCGCGGCGGATCGCTCCAGCTCCACCTTGCCTGCGGCCACCTGGGCCTTGACGGCTTCGGCGCCGTCCTTGTCACCCCGGCTCATCAGCATGCCGACCTGCTTGGACAGCTGGTTGCGCTGGGCCTGCAGCTCTTCGGTTCGGGTCTGCAGCGTCTTGCGCTCGGACTCCAGGGCCTGGAAAGCGGAGACGTCCAGGAAGGCCTGGGGCTTTTTGCGGGTTTCCAGCCGCGCGATGGCGGTGTCGAGGTCTTTGCGGAGGAGAAGAATGTCAAGCATGGGGTCGATTTTAGAGGGCTGGCAGAAAAGCCAAGTTCAGAGCAACGGCACAGCTGTCGCGCAGAGCCCTGGCAATTGGCACGCACCAGAGCAGGGCCCCCGCGCAAGGGCCGCCCCACCGCGCTGGGGGCGTCCGCCTTGAGGGGGAAGACGCGCAGCGGCTCAGGGGCTATAGATTTGCCGGATCAAAGTTGGCGCCGCAGAGAATCAGGGCCACCGTTTCTTGTGGCTGGGGCTTGTAGGCACCGGTTTGCAGTGCGGCCAGGCCCAGCGCGGCGGCGGGTTCCACAGCCAGTTTCAACTCCTTCCACAGCCACAGCTGGGCCGCGCGGATGGCGTCATCGGGCAGCAGCAACGCGTCGTGCACATGGCGCTGGCTCACTTCCCAGCCAATGGCGCCGATGCGCTTGGCACCCAGCGAGTCAGCGGCCACGCCACCCACGTCCCCATCCACCGGCTGGCCCGCAGACCGCGCGGCGTGCAGGGTGGGCGCGCGTTCGGGCTCCAGTGCGACCACATGGGCGCGGCTTTCCACCCACGCGGCCACACCGCCAATGAGGCCGCCACCACCCACGCTGACCAACACCGAGTCGGGCAAGCGGCCGCCCTGCTCTTCGATCTCCAGCGCCAGCGTGCCCGCGCCTGCCACCACTTCGGGCTGGTCGTAGGCATGGGCCTGCAGCGCACCCGTGGCCTTCTGACGGGCCACGCAGGCTTCAAAGGCTTCGGAATATGCAGCGCCGGTGACAACCACCTCGGCCCCCAGCGTGCGCAGGCGGGCACGTTTGGCCTCGGGCGAGACCTCAGGCACAAAGACCTCGCAGCGCACCCCCAGGGCCTGCGCTGCCGCCGCCACGGCAATGCCGGCGTTGCCGCCGGAGGCAATGATCACGCCGCTCTCGGGCACCGGGTTGGCCAGCAGGCGGTACAACATGCCGCGCGCCTTGAAGCTGCCGCCCACCTGCAGATGCTCGAGCTTGAGCCAGACCTCGGCACAGTCCACGCCCAAGGACTTTCCGGACAGGCGCATCAGCGGCGTAGTGCGCAAAAAGTCGGGCTGGGTGGCCAGTTGGCGGCGGGCAGCGGCAATGGCGGCGCGGTCGATCATGCAGGGGCTCCGAATGGCAGGTGATGTCAAAAGAAGGGGGCAGTGTAGGGGCTGCCCGCAACATGCAGACACAACGCTGACTGCGCGCGCGCCGCACAACTGCCGATAACATGGGCAGAGCAGTCCCCACCCCACCGCGCTGGCCGGCCTGCGCGCAGGAGAAAAATCATGTTCTTTGTGTTCGGCCCGTCAGGCCAGATGTACCGGGGTGGCCCCGAAAACTTGGCACGTATTTCTGCGGTGCGCAGCGTGCAGCGCCCGCAGGCCCTGCGCACGCGGGCCATGGACGCACAAGATGGCCAGCCAGGGCCCGTCTTCACGGCCCCGTCCCGCCCCACTGCGACCACCACCAACGCTGCTGCGCCTGCAGCCATCGTCAACCTGCGCATGCACGACGCCGTGAGCGCCTACGCACAGACCGAGCAAGGCCCCCAGGCCAGCACCCGCCAACCGTTGACCAAGGTGAGCGATGTGATGACCACCGGCGGCGTGAGTGTGGCGCCGGACGTGCGTGTGAACGATGCCTGGCAGACCCTGGCCGAGCACAAAGTGGCGCAGGCGCCCGTAGTGGATGTGCTGGGCCGCGTGATCGGACTGCTGCTGAGGGCCGACATGGCGCCGCTGGACCTGCTGCCCGAACCCGGCGCCGTGAAGCAGGCGATCGACCTGGCTCGCCGCCCGGTGGCGGAGGTGATGGTGAGCCCCGTGCCCACGGTGTCCCCCGACACCGAACTGCGCCGCGTGGCCGCCGTGCTGCTGGACACGGGCCTGCCGGGCCTGCCAGTGACGGACGAAGCGGGCGTGCTCTCGGGCTTTATCTCGCGCACCGACATCCTGCGCGCCGTGGCGGCCGACCCGCCACTGGACCTGTGGAGCGGGCCCGCCGTGCCCCTGTAAGGGAATATTTGAATAAAAATGGCCGTTGGCGCTAGAAGAATATGCGCCGGCCGCTATCAATTCAGGAGTAAATAAAAAAGGGCGCCTGTTGGCGCCCTTGCACGATCACTAGCAGCCCTTCACGCCACCGTCAGTGGGCCGATGGACCTGTCTCTGGCGTGCGCTCACGAATCTCCAGACCCGTGGCCGCGTCGATCTTGAGCCCCTTGGGCAGCGGGAACTTGATGGTTTCCTCGATGCCCGCCATGGTGCGGACCGACACAGCGCCCAGCGCCTTGATGCGGTCGATGACCTGCTGCACCAGGATTTCGGGCGCCGACGCGCCCGCCGTGAGCCCCACGCGCGAACGGCCCTTGAACCACTCGCCCTGCAGCTCGTCAGCACTGTCCACCATGTAGGCGGTGGTGCCCAGCTTGGCCGCCAGCTCGCGCAGGCGGTTGCTGTTGGAGCTGGTGGGGCTGCCCACCACGATCACCACGTCCACCTGCGGGCTCAGCACCTTCACGGCGTCCTGCCGGTTTTGCGTGGCGTAACAGATGTCCTGCTGCTTGGGCTCGCGCACACTGGGGAAGCGCGCACGCACGGCGGCAGAGATTTCGGCCGCATCGTCCACCGAGAGCGTGGTCTGTGTGACCACGGCCAGCTTTTCGGTCTGCGCAGGCTGCACGCGCGCCACGTCTTCCACGTCTTCCACCAGGTGGATGCCGTGGTCCAGCTGGCCCATGGTGCCCTCCACCTCGGGGTGGCCCTTGTGGCCGATCATGATGAACTCGTAGCCCTCTTTGGCGAGCTTGGCCACTTCAACGTGCACCTTGGTCACCAGCGGGCAGGTGGCGTCAAAAATGCTGAAGCCACGCGCCTCGGCCTCTTGCTGCACGGCCTTGCTCACGCCGTGGGCGCTGAAGACCAGCGTGGCGCCGGGTGGCACGTCCGACAGCTCTTCGATGAAGATCGCGCCCTTGGCCTTGAGGTCGTTCACCACGTAGGTGTTGTGCACGATTTCGTGGCGCACATAGATGGGGGCGCCAAACTTCTGGATGGCGCGCTCCACGATCTCGATGGCGCGGTCCACACCGGCGCAAAAGCCACGCGGCTCGGCCAGCAGGATTTCTTTCGGCGCCAGCATCACAGGATCCCGATCAGCTGCACTTCAAAGGTCACGGGCTGGCCCGCCAGCGGGTGGTTGAAGTCGAACAGCACGGCGCCGTCGTCACGCACCTGCATCACGGCCCCGGCGTAGCTGCCCTGGCCGTCGGGCGTGGGGAACTGCACCACGTCGCCCACGTTGTACTTCTCGTCGGGATCGCCCAGTTCGTTCATCAGCTTGCGGGCCACCCACTGCTGCATGTCGGGATTGCGCTCGCCAAAGGCCTCGCCCGCAGGCAGCTCGAACGTGGTGCGCGTGCCCTCGGCCAGGCCTAGCAGGCGCTGTTCCATGGCGGGCGACAGCTCGCCCGTGCCCAGCGACAGGGTGGCGGGTTTGTCGGTAAAAGTGTTGATCACATCCCCCGCCGGGCCGGCCAGGCGGTAGTGCAGCGTGAGGAAGGAGCCCGGCTGAACAGTGGGAAGGGAGGTGGAAATAGAGGTCATGAGAGTCCCGATAAACTGCCGCGATTGTAGAAAACCGGGCAAACCCCTACCGCAGCCACCGCTGCTGGCGCGTCCCACCTCCTCTTCCATGGCCATCAAAGACCTGCCCGCCGACGCCCAGCCCCGCGAAAAACTGCTGGCACGCGGCCCCGCCGCGCTGGCCGATGCCGAGCTGCTGGCCATCCTGCTGCGCACAGGCATCGTGGGCAAGGGCGTGCTGCAGATGGCGCAGGAGCTGCTGGACCCGCCTGGCATCGACCCCGACACGGGCGCCGTCACCGGCGGCTTTGGCGGCATTGCCGGGCTGTTGCACACCAGCGCGGCCGACCTGGAACGCATCAAGGGCCTGGGCCCCGCCAAACGCGCCGAGCTGGTGGCCGTGCTGGAGCTGGCCCGCCGCGCCCTGGCCCAGCAGCTGCGCGAACGCGAGGTGTTCGACTCGCCCGATACCGTCAAGCACTATTTGCAACTGCACCTGGCCGCCAAGGGACACGAGGTGTTTGCGGTGCTGTTTGTCGATGCACAAAACCGCCTGCTGGCGCTGGAGGAGCTGTTTCGCGGCACGCTCACGCAGACCAGTGTGTACCCGCGCGAGGTGGTGCTGCGCGCCCTGCACCACCAGGCGGCCGCTGTGGTGCTGGCCCACAACCACCCCAGCGGCAGCGTGCAACCCAGCCGCGCCGACGAGGCGCTGACCCAGACCCTGAAGACCACGCTGGCCCTGGTGGATGTGCGCGTGCTCGACCACGTGATCGTGGCGCCGGGCCAGGCGCTGTCGATGGCAGAAAAGGGCCTGATGTGACCGCCCCAGCCCCCGCACCAACCCCGCTGCCCACGGCCCTGCAAGCAGCGCTGGCACGTGCTGCGTACGCTGCTCCAGGTAAAGCGGCGCCTATGGAAACCACCGCTCCCGCATCGGCCCCCACCGCGCCCCGGTCCACCCGGCGCGCAGGGCTGGCCGACAAAAAAGCGGCGGCCAAGGCGGCCATGCGCCCGCTGCGCCACGCCCCCGCCGCGCCCGCGGCCGCAGACAACCCCGCACCACCCCGCCGCCGCGCCCCCCCGGCCCCGCGCCGCGCGGGCGAACGCATCACCCAACTGCAGGACCTGGCCACCGTGGCCCGCCGCCTGCGCGAGGACCAAGAGCGCCGCGAGGCCGAAGACAAAGCCCGACGCGAAGCCGCCGCCCGGGCCGAGGCCGAGCGCCACCTCTTCAGCCGCAGCGTGGGCCCCGTCACCCCACTGCGCAACCCGAATGTGGCGCGTCTGCGCCGCCACCAGCCGCCGCCGCTGCCGGTGCAGCACTGGCTGGACGAGGAACGGGTGCTGCTTGAATCCATCAGCGACGACTTCGATGTGAGCACCCTGCTCGACACCGACGACCAGTTGAGCTTTCGCCGCCCAGGCATTGGTGTGGAAGTGACGCGCCGCCTGCGCTCTGGCCACTGGAGCATCCAGCGCCAGCTGGACCTGCATGGCCTGCGCGTGGACGAGGCGCGCGAAGCGCTGGGCGACTTCATCCGTCATGCCCACAAGACGGGCCTGCGCTGCGTGCGCGTGGTGCATGGCAAGGGGTTGGGCTCGCCCGGCAAAAGCCCCGTGCTCAAGGGCCGCGTGCAACGCTGGCTGGTGCAGAAGAACGAGGTGCTGGCCTTCGTACAGGCGCGGCCCATGGATGGGGGCGCAGGGGCGCTCGTGGTGCTGCTGCAACCCGTTCTACGCAAAAATTCATAAAAATAGCTGCAAGCGCTACATCCATATACGCTTGCAGCTATCGAAAGCAGAGCATTTCAGCGCCCTACAGCAGGCTGCTCCGTAGCGGTGCTACGAACGCATGCACCGCCACGGCCTCCGTAACAGGAGGGGGACGACTACTTGGACAGGTCCACGCCGTACTTAGACGTGCCCTTGCCCGACCCATCGTCGGCCGCCAGCAGCGACACGTTGCCCAGCCCGGCCGCCTGCGCCACGCTGAGGGCATTGGCGCCTGAGCTGAACACCACCGGACCCGCCACCGTGACCTTGGCAAAGCGCCAGCTCTTGGCAGCGCCGTTGGCCGCGCGGGTCACTGCCGGGTTCTTGCGGATGTAGTCGATCACCACGTCGCGGTTGGCGTCGGGCGAGGCCCAGATGGTGCCCGAGCCGTCGAGCTTGTCGATGAAGCTCTTGCCGCTGGTGGCGCGGTAGTTGTTGGTGGCGATCACGAACTCCTGCGCCACATCGATGGGCTTGCCCAGGTATGTCAGGTTCTTGATGCGGCTGCCCACGGGCTGGGTCACGTCGATCTCGTACTGCATGTCCGCCGTGGTGAACATGTCGAAGTTGTACCCAGGGAAGGTGCTGATGAGCTGCTGCTCGGTGGTCTTGGCGGGGTCGATCTGGTTGAAGCGCTTGGCAGCGGCTTCGAGCCAGTTCTTGATGTCCGCGCCGTTCACCTTCACCGCATACACCGTGTTGGGGTACAGGTACAGGTCGGCGGCGTTGTTGATGGCCAGCGGGCCCACGGCCACGTCGGTGTAGTCGGCCCCGCCCTGGAAGCCGCTCTTGAACGGTGCGCTCACCGACAACACCGGCAGCTGCGCGTACTGCGGCAGGCTGGCCTTGATGTAAGCCGCCACATAGGCCTGCTGCGCCTGGTTCACGATCTGGATCGCGCCGGGGTCACCTACATCAGCAAACAGCGTGCTCATGCGGAAGTCGGTCTGGCCGATGGGTGTCTTCACGTACTTGATCGCGGCCTGGTGCTGTGTCTCGATCAGCGGGGCGATGGCGGGGTCGGCGTCCACGGTCACCGTGGCGCCTGCGGCATTCTTGCTCTGGATGTTGCGCAGCTCGCTCTTGCTGGCGGACTTGTTGACCACCCACTTGCTGCCGTCCCATTGCAGCGCCAGCTGCACCACCCCCAGGGCCTTGCCCCAGGAGCTGGCCATGACGGCAGGCACTCCGTTGATGGTGCCCGCCTTGTGGTCAACGCCGGTCAGGTTGAAGCTGGGCGTGGCGGCCGTGTCGGGGAACACGCCATGCTGGTGGCCCATCACCATCGCGTCGATACCTGCCACCTTCGACAGGTACAGGCCGGGGTTCTCCATGGTGGCCGAGTAGGCGGCACTGTCGAGACCGCCGTGCAACAAGGCCACCACGATGTCAGCCCCCTTGGCACGCAGCTCGGGCACGTACTTGTTGGCGGACTCAACGGCGCCTTCGGTGTAGACCTTGCCTTCCAGGTAGCGCTTGTCCCAGTTCATGATGCCGGGGGTGGTAAAGCCGATCACGCCGATCTTGATCGGCAGCTTCACCTCCTTGCCATCCGTACCCTTGGCCACCAGCGTGCGCTCCAGCAGCGTGTAGGGCTGCACCAGCGGCTTCTTGGTCTTATTGCTGTACACGTTGGCCAGCACGGCGGGGTAGCCAGCGCCTGCGCACTTCTTGGAGGGGTCCACGCCGTCCACATCCAGCCCGCCGCCCAGCACCTGGTTCAGGAAGGGCAGGCCGTAGTTGAACTCGTGGTTGCCCAGCGTGCCCGCATCAAAGCCCAGCGCGCCCATGGCTTTGTACATGGACAGCTGCTGCGTGCACGGGATAGGGCTGATGGTGGCCTCGTAGTCGGCCAGCGCGGTGCCCTGGATGGTGTCGCCGTTGTCCACCAGCAGCGTGTTGGCAAACTCCTTGCGGGCCGCGCGCACCAGCGTGGCCGTGCGCTCAAAGCCGTAGCTTTTGTCTTCGGCCAGCTTGAAGTAGTCGTAGCTGCGCACGTTGAAGTGCAGGTCGGTGGTCTCCAGCACGGCCAGCGTGGCCGTGGCGCCCGCGTTGCTGCTGGCGTTGTCGCTGCTGCCGCCGCAGGCAGCCAGCGACGCGGCCAGTGCCACCATGCCACATGCAGCCATGCGGCGTGAAACATGCGAAGGAGAAATCAGAAAGCCCAGAGTGCGTTCAGACATGAACAGTCCCGAATTGAAACAAGGGACCGAGTGTCTGGGCCAGGTTTGACAGCGGTGTGACGTGGCAACGTGGCCGCAACACTTGTGCTTCGTGCTGCGGTCAGTGCGCCTTGCAGCGACTCACTCGATGCGGTACACGTCGCCGTTATGCGGCGAGGCGCTTTCGTGAAACAGGTCTTCCAGAAACTGTGCCAGCTCATGCTCTTGGACAAAGTCGGGGATCACAAAACCCGACGGTGAGCGCTTGCCATCTGCGCCCACGCGGTAGGCCTGCCACAGCGCATCTTCGCGGCGCACTTCGACGATCCGGCCGAAAACATTAAAACGGGGGTAAGAGTTCAACGGTGCTGCCATGGGGTACCGATCTATCCTTCGGCCTCTTGCCGAAAACCATCACAGATCACTACCCATGCGGCTTTGGAGGCCACATGGATGTGCTTTTGGGGCGGGGTCTCGTAGGCGGTGTCCAAGGTACCCAGCGGCACGGCCACCCACTCGGTATAGGGGCCTTCGCTGTGCCACAGCAAGGGCGAGCCACACACCGAGCAAAACGTGCGCGTGACCTGGGGCGAAGACCGGTAGGTGCGCGTCAGCCCTTGCCCAGACACGAAGCGATGGTGCACACGCAACACGCTGCCATAGCTGCCAAACGCCGCACCATGCGCCTTGCGGCACATCGAGCAGTGGCAGTGCGATGCACCCTGCAATGGCGCCGTGGTTTCGTAACGCACGCCACCACACAGGCAACTGCCTCGGTGCACAGCAGCAGGCGTCGTCATGGCGCCACCGACGCGATCAAGTCCACCTCCACCGTCGCGTTCTTGGGCAGCTGCAGCACACCCACCGAGGTGCGGGTGTGGGCACCAGCCTCGCCCAGCACGGCAAACAGCACCTCGGAGGCACCGTCGGCCACCTCGCTTTGCTGCGTGAAGGCAGGCGCCGACTGCACGTACACGGTGATGCGCAAAATGGATTGCACGGCATCGAGCGAACCCAGCGAGCGCTGCAGCAAGGCCAGCGCCCGCATCACACACACCTTCGCTGCTTTTTGCGCATCGGCCAGCGTGGCGACCGCCCCGGCAGCGCCCGTGACCACCACGGTGTCGCCCACGCGCGGGATCTGCCCGCTCAGGTAGATGTGGTGGCCGTCCCGCACGAGCGGGACGTAGTTGCCACCAATCTTGATCTCGCCATCAAAGCAGTAGCCCAGCGCCTGGGCTTGTTCCTGAAATCTCGCGTCGCGTGACATGGACATGGGTCTCCTGAAAAAACTGCGGCCTTCGCAGCGGGCTACATGAAGCGCGCAAAAGGGTCTACCAGCGAGGCGATCGACACGGTGCCGGGCGCCCCACCCTCGTCACACCGCGCTGATTCATGCCCTGCCGGCACGGGCACGGCGGGCAAAGGCTGCATGCGGCGGCCATACACGCGCTGCACGCGGTCGTCGAGCGTGGGGTGGGTATCCAGCCAGCGCTCCATGCGGCTGCGGCCGGGTACATCCACCAGCAGCATGTGTTGCACGGCCGGGTGGGCCAGGCCGGTGTGGACGGGGTTCTCGGCATACCCGGCCGGGGTGTCACGACGCTGGGCCATGACCTTGCGCAGTACGCCACCCAGGCCATCGCGGCTGCGGGTCCATTGCACCGCGCGTGCGTCGGCCAGGTATTCGCGCTGTCGCGATACTGCGGCCTTGAGCATGCGGCCGGTGAGCCAGCCCGCAAAGCCCGCCACCATGATGGCCGAGCCGAACCACCAGGCCAGGCCCCGACGCTCGCGCATCGTGTCGCCAAAGTTGTAGACCAGCTCCAGCCCGAACACCATGCCCGCCAGGCGCATCTTCAGGCGGGTGTCGCCCTCATGCAGATGGCTCAACTCGTGCGCCACCATGCCCTGCATCTCTTCGCGGGTGAGGTAGTCCAGGGCACCCTGCGTCACGGCAATGACGGCGTCGCTCTCGTCCCACCCGGCAGCAAACGCGTTGATGGCATCGGTGCGCGGCATGACCATGATCTGCGGGCGCGGCATGTGCGCGGCAATGCACAGCTCGTCCACGATGTTGGACAGCCGCTGCTCGGCGTGCGACAGCGACGGGCGCAACTCGCGCGCGCCCACACGCTGCGCCAGCTTGACACCGCCTGCGCGCAAGTTGGACGTCTCCACCCACCAGCCGCCAAGCACCAGCATCAGCGAGACACCCACATTGGCGGCCAGAAAACCTTGTGGAAAGGGCAAGTGCACGGGCAGCACCGCCACCATCAGCCACCAGGCCAACGCCAGGGCAGCGTGCACAGCCGCTACCAGAACGACCACAGCGAAGGCAAAACCCAGCAGCAACCGACGCGTCTCGCTGCGCGCGTTTTGCTGGTGATCCCAGAACTTCATGGGTGTGGCAGTGGAAGGGTCAGAACTTCACCCGGGGCGCGGCGCGCTCTTCATCGGACTGCGTGGATGCCAGCATGGGCGCGGGCGCAAAACCCAGCAGACGCGCGACGATGAGGTCCGGGAACTGCGCCGCCGCGTCGTTGAACTCCAGCGCCTGGTCGTTGTAGGCCTGACGTGCAAACCCCAGGCGGTTTTCGGTGCTGGTGATCTCTTCGGACAGCGACTGCATGGAGGCGTCGGCCTTGAGTTCAGGGTAACTCTCGGCCACCACCATCAGGCGGCCCAAGCTGCCGCCGAGTACACCCTCTGCCGCCGCCAGCGCGCCCATGGCGCTGGCGCTTTGCGGTGCGGCACGCACCGCCGCAGCCGCGCCCTGCGCCTGGCTGCGGGCCTTGATCACGGCTTCCAGCGTGGCTGCCTCGTGCGCCAGATAGCCACGCGCCACCTCTACCAGGTTGGGGATCAGGTCATAACGGCGCTTGAGCTGCACGTCGATCTGGCCAAACGCGTTGGCAATGCGGTTGCGCAACTGCACCAGCCGGTTATAGACCGCCACCGCCCACAAGCCCAACGCGACCAGCACAACGACCACGACCCATGCGGTTGCCGACATACCCCACCTCCTGTATTTGTTGGAGGGAGCATCTTAGATGCCTGTGGAGGCGGCCCCCCGGAAACATACCAGGGCGCCATTCAACGGCGCAAACGGGCACCACCTCGCGGGCGGGCTACACCCCTTTGTTGCGCATCCAGTCCGCCGTGCCCATGAAGCTTTCCTTCAGCCGCACGCGCAGGTCGGAGGGCACACCGGTCTCGCCCATGGCCTGGTCCATGCAGGCCACCCATTGGTCGCGCTCCTTGATGCCGATGGCAAACGGCATGTGGCGCGCGCGCAGGCGCGGGTGGCCAAACTGGTCGGTGTAGTACGACGGCCCACCCAGCCATCCGCACAAAAACATGAACAGCTTTTGCCGCGCCTGGCCGAGGTCGCTGCCATGGGCGGCACGCAGCTCGGTGTAGCCGGGCTCCAGGTCCATCAGGTCATAGAAGCGCTCGGTCAAGGCGCGCACGCGTTTTTCGCCGCCGATCCATTCAAAAGGGGTGGTGGCCACGGGGGCGTCTGCGGCGGAGGACGAGGGGGTGGATTCCATGGGGTTGGCAAGGAGAGGTTGCCAGACGGTGTCGGGAAGCCTTTGATTATAGAAATCAAGGGCCTTTCATTCGCCTTGTGGGACCTTGGGACAGCCGCACTCCGACACCCGATGCCCTGCCCTGCTACTCCAGCACCGCCCGCAGCTGCCGCGTGGTCACCGCCAAGCGCCGGGCGCCGATCTGGGCCAGGTTGTTCATCACCGTGAGGGCCGCCTCGGGGTATTGCCTTGCCCAGGCATCAAAATGCGCGCGCGACAAACGCACCAGATGCGCCGGGCCACGTTCCGCGCCCGCGCAGGCACTGCGGGCCGCACCATTGAGGAAGGCCATTTCGCCAAACGCCATGCCCGGACCGACGGTGGCCAGGCGCAAGCCCTTGTCAGGCGGCCACTGGGTGACCAGCGTGATGTGGCCGGACTTGACCACGAGGAGGTCATGGTCCGTATCCCCCGCATGGAACACCACGCCATGGGGCGGGACGGCCTGGGACACCAGCAGCGCCTGCAAGGCCTCGGCAGCGGCCTTGGGCACGCCCTCGCCCACCTCCCCCAGCATATCGCGCTCGGGGTGCGCGGGGCGTTGCTCGATGGGCCTCTGCGACAGGATGCCCACCTCGGCCCATTCCAGCGCCCGGTCCAGATCGGCAAAGGCGCGCACATGCTCCCCCGCATGCTCGGCGGCCATGGGGTCCAGGGCTGCCACGGCCGCGGCGATGCCCTGCTGGTCCAGATCGCGCACCAGCGCCCGCAGTTGGGCCATTGCCGTGCTGTCCCACGCGGGCACGCGGCCCGCGTCCAGAATGACCCAGCGATGGCGCGGCAGCAGCAGCATGCGCACCTGCTCGGCCAGGTGGGCAGCCACGCCAAAAGACATCACGCCTTGCAGTTCAAACACCGCCACCTGGTTCATGCGCGGCGTCAGCCAGCTGTCCGACCCGGCACGGCGCAAGCGCCGCGAGCGCAGCTCGCCATCCAGACGCACATGGCGCAGCACCGTGGCGGCAGAGTCGTGCAGCAGCACAAACGTGGCCACCACCAGGCCAGCCACCAGCGCCCCCACGCCCCCCATCACGGCAAACACCAGCGCCACCAGCCAGCTCTGCGCCCAGGTCACCCGTGACCGGCGGGCATAGCCCAGCGACCACATGAGGCCCGGCACCTGCATCAGCCCCGCCAGCACCAGTCCTCCGGCAAGACAGGCCATGGGCACCCAGTGCAGCCACCACGCCCCGGTGACCGCCACCCCCAGCATGATGGCTGCGTGCCAGCGCGGGGCATCGCGCGAGGCCCCCGCCTGCGCCAGCACAATGCGCGAACGCGACGCGCTGGTGGATGCGGGAATCATGCCCATCAGCCCACACAGCGCACCCAGCAAACTCTCGCGGCGCAGCGCCAGGTTGGCGTTGCCACGCAGGCCATGGTCCAGCTCCAGCTCCTGGTTGAATACCAGAATCTCCAGGCTGTTGACCAGCGCCATCAGCACCGCCAGCACCACCAGAGCGGAGCCCTGCTGCCGGGCCAGGGCCATCCAGGGAATGCCCGTCCAGTCGGGCAGCATGGGCCAGGCAAACACGCTGGGCGGCACGGCCGGCACAAACACACTGCCCAGCCCCACACCCCATACCCCCGCCAGCGCCACGGCCAGTGCCACCAAGGCCACAGCCGACAGCAGCCCCGGCATGCGGGGCCAGCGCCGGCGCAGCCCCCAGGCCAGCCCCACCACGGCCAGCGCAGCCAGCAGGTGCCAGCTGGTGCGTGCATCCCACAGCGCATCGGCACCCGCACCAAAGCCATTGCGCACCTGTCCCACCACCATCGACAAGCCCACACCGGCTGCAAACCCGTGGGTGACCGAGATGGGAAGAAACCGCGCCACCGACGCCAGCCGCAACACCCCCAGCAGCCACTGGAACACAAAGGCCAAAGCCACCGTGGCACCGCTAACCGCCAGCACCTGGCGCGCGCTCAGGCCCAGGCTGGGGGCCGCTCCGTGGGCAGTCGCCAGCACGGCGGCAAACAGCAGGGCCACCACCGTGGTCGGTGCATACACCACCCCGGCACGGGGTGTCACCAGGGTCAGCAGCAGGCCGGGCAATGCAGCCGACCACAACGCCAGCGCGGCCAGAGAATGCTCACCCGCCAGCGGCGCAAATGCCAGCAGCCCCAGCCCCACGGCGTGGGGCACGGTGACCGCTGCCGCAGACCACGCCGCCGCTGCGCCCGAGGGCTGCGGCGCCGACGGCCCGACCTCAGCCCCCGCCGAAGGCCCGGCACGGCGATGCAGCGAGGCAGTCACGGGTGCGGTCGGCGGCATGGAGAAGGTCTAATAATCCCTGGACACTGCGCGCCTAGAGGCTGCGCGCCGCAAAGGTGTCGCAGGTCTTGACACTGCCACTTTGCAGGCCGCTGTTGAACCATCGCTGCCGCTGGGCGCTCGTGCCATGCGTGAAGCTCTCGGGCACCACCGCGCCGCCATTGGCCCGCTGCAGCGCATCGTCACCAATCTTGGCGGCGGCGTTCATGGCTTCTTCCACATCGCCCTGCTCCAGGATCTGGCGGGACTTCTGGGCGTGGTGGGCCCACACCCCCGCAAAGCAGTCGGCCTGCAGCTCCAGCCGCACCGACAGCGCGTTGTATTCCACCTTGCTCACACGCCCCCGCATCTGGTCCACCTTGGCGCTGATGCCCAGCTGGTTCTGCACGTGGTGTCCCACCTCATGGGCAATCACGTAGGCCTGGGCAAAGTCGCCCGGGGCACCCAGCCGGGTCTTGAGAGTCTCGTAGAACCCCAGGTCGATGTAGACCTTCTGGTCAGCGGGGCAATAGAACGGCCCCATGGCTGCCTGCCCCGTACCACATGCGGTGGGCGTAGCGCCCCGGAACAACACCAGCCGCGGGTCCTGGTAGCGCCCGCCGCCCTGGCGGAACACCTCGCCCCACACGTCCTCCGTGTCGGCAAGCACCGTGGACACAAAACGTGCCATGGTGTCATCGGCCGGTGGGCGGTGGGCCGGGGCATGGGGCTGCGTCTGTAGCTGGGGCGCCGGGCCGCCGCCGCTGAGCAGTCCCAGGATGGTCAAGGGGTTGATGCCCAGCACCCAGCCCCCCACCAGCGCGATCACGATGGTGCCAATGCCGATGCTGCGCCCACCAAACACCGGCGATCCACCGCCGCCGCCCTCGTCACGGCGGTCTTCCACGTTGTCGGACTCGCGATTGCCTTCCCATTTCATTGCGTCTCTCCAGCGCCCTCCAGGTGGGGCGGCCAAGCCTGCATGTTACGCGCGGGGCCGCCCTGGCGCGGACGATTTACGATGTGTTCCACCCCGCTTTTGCCTGCCTTTCATGACATCTGCCGCACACCATAGCGCGCCCCATGCCGGGCCCACCATTCTTCTGACTGGTTTTGATCCGTTTGGTGGTGGCGCGCACAACCCCAGCTGGCTCATTGCGCAAGCGCTGCACGGGCAACGCATCGCAGGACACCAGGTGGTGGCTGCGCAATTGCCCACGGTGTTCGGGCAGTCGTTGCAGCGGCTGCAGTCGCTGTTGCTAGAACACCGGCCCACCGTCACGCTGTGCCTGGGCCTGGCAGGTGGTCGGGCAGCGCTGTCCATCGAGCGCATCGGCATCAACATCAACGATGCGCGCATTCCAGACAACGGTGGCGCACAGCCCATAGACACCCCGGTGCAGCCCGGCGGACCTGCCGCCTACTTCGCCAGCCTGCCCATCAAAGCCATGCTGCGCGCCGTGCAACGCGCAGGCGTGCCCTGCGAGGTGTCGCAAACCGCTGGCACCTTTGTCTGCAACCATGTGCTGTACGGCCTGATGCATCTGCTGGC
This sequence comes from Acidovorax sp. K2F, assembly GCF_025246485.1. Taxonomy (NCBI): domain Bacteria; kingdom Pseudomonadati; phylum Pseudomonadota; class Betaproteobacteria; order Burkholderiales; family Comamonadaceae; genus Acidovorax; species Acidovorax sp. K2F. The sequence continues at coordinate 20,812 of NZ_JAOBSQ010000022.1, read as the reverse complement.
ACAAGGCATAGGCCCAGAGGGCGCACGGGGTGGTTTTGTGCACGTGCCCTGGCTCAGTGGCCAGGGGGACCCCCATCTGCCCCTGCGCGACATGGTGCGCGGCATGCATGCCGCCCTGTGGGCTGCGGTGCTGACGCCGCAGGACATCGCGCTGCAGGCAGGAGCCACGCATTGATGGGGATGGCAGCCATGGCGAACCTGAACCCGCGCCCAGCGCACGCTGGGTGACCTTGGGCACCGCACAGGTGAGGGCTTCTCCGCTCCCACGAGAGCGGCATGCTGTGTACAGTCCGCCTATGCTTTTTGCCCCCTCTTCAGCCCCCTCGGGCGTGCTGGACGCAGCAGCCACCGCTGCGCGGTTGCCCTGGTCCGATCTGGCTGACGAAATAGCGGCCTTGCTCAAAGACCCCAAAGTCGTGGTGCCGCAACGCGCCGTGCTGCCGCTGGCGCAAGGCGGCAGCTTGTTTGTGATGCCCGCCACGGATCAATCGGTGGCGATGACCAAGCTCATCACCTTTACCCCGGGCAACGCGGGCACAGGACGCCCGTCAATCCAGGGCGATGTGGTGGTGTTTGACATCGCCACGGGCGAGCGTCGGCTGGTGCTGGACGGGCCCACTGTCACCGCACGTCGTACCGCCGCGGTCTCTCTGCTGGCCGCCCGGCATCTGGCGCAGGTGCCACAGGGCCCTTTGCTCATCGTCGGCGCAGGGGTGCAGGGCCTGGCACATGCCGAGGCATTCATCCACGGCCTGGGCGTGCGCGAGGTGTGGATTGCCTCGCGCAGCAGCGCCAGCGCCCAGGCCCTGGCAGCGCAGGTGCGCGGACTGGGCGTCCACGTGCGGGTGGTGGCCGATGCCGATGCCGCCGTGCCCCACTGCCCGCTGATAGCGACCTGCACCACGGCCAGCGCGCTGGTGCTGAGCGCCCCGCCCCGGCCCGACGCATTTTTGGCGGCCGTGGGCGCTTTCACGCCCGCCATGGCAGAGCTGGCCCAAGCCCTTTGCCAGCATGTGGCGCGGCACGGACGCATCCTGGTGGACACCAGCGATGCACTCCATGAGGCGGGCGACCTGCTGCAGGCAGGCCTGGATGTGGCGGCGCTGCCGACGCTGGGTGAGATGGTCCGGAGCCTCGGTGCCACAGCCCCCGAGCGGCGTTCGGGTCCGGTGCTGTTCAAGAGTTGCGGCTGGGCAGGCTGGGACTTGGCAGCAGCCCGGCTGGCCCTGCGCCGCGCCAGCCCGGCACCGGCCGCGACGGCACACTGGGCAGACCCTTCCGCATGATGCTCATCACACGTTTTTCAGACCACAGCCTGCGCATGCAGATCGCGCTGGTGTTTGGCACGCTGGTCGTGACCCTGTCAGTGCTGCTGTCGCTGGGGTTTGGCGAGTTGCTCAAGCACCGCATTCAGCGCGATGCAGGCAGTTCCTTGCAGGTGGTCGCCGAAAACGCAGGCAAGCTCCTGGCCCTGGGCCTCATGCAGCGCAGCCTGGAGGCCGAGGTGATGGCCAGTGCCGAAGTGGTGTGGTCCAAGGGGCTCGACTCCGCCGAGGCCCAGCACATGCTGGCCCGCAGCCAGGCCATGCAGCCCACCAACCTCTGGATCGGTGTGGCCGATGCTCAAGGCGTGGTGCGCAATGCCACACGCGGCCTGCTGGTGGGCCAGAGCGTGGCCCAGCGGCCCTGGTTTCAACACGGACTCGAAGGGGTGCATGTGGGCGACGTCCACCCCGCCAAGCTGCTGGAGTCCCTGCTGCCCCCCACCGCCACTGGCGAACCGCACCGGTTTGTGGACTTTGCAGCGCCCATTCGCGTCGGCCCCACCACGGTGGGCGTGCTGGGCATCCACGGCAGCTGGCAGTGGACACGCGAGGTACTGGAGAGTCTGACCCCTGCGTCATCCGATGAAAGCGCGCTGGAACTGTTCATCTTTGACCGCGAAGGCCAGTTGATTTTTGCGCCTGGCGGACAGACCGAGGTGATGCGGTCTGCCGGGCAGCGACTGCCCGAGGACATCAGTGTCAACAACAACCGTGATGGCGACCGCACGCAGACCACCGTGGTGCGGTGGAGGGATGGCAAGCGCTACCTGACCGCTGCCACGCAGCTGCAGCCGCGCAACGCGGCCAGCGATCTGGGCTGGAGCATCGTGGCACGCCAGCCTGTGGAGCTGGCTTTTGCGGAGGCAGACAAGACCGTGCAACTGGCACTGGTGATTGGCCTGACGGCCGCGCTGCTGGCATCGGCCCTGGCCTGGCTGGCCGCCCGGCGCCTGAGCGTGGACCTGTATGCACTGGCCGACGCGGCCAGTGCGGTAGAGGCCGGGCTCCCCGGCAGCGACATTCCGACCATGCAAAGCAGCCGCGAAGTACAACAGCTGTCTCAGTCTCTGGGCCGCATGACACACCGCCTGCTGGCCGCCCGCGAGGCGATGGAAGAAAAAGTGCGCCTGCGCACGCTGGAGCTGGAGGCAGCGAACCGCGCGCTGGACCTGCAGGCGCGCACCGACGCCCTCACCGGGTTGCTGAACCGGCGCGGCTTCGAGACACAAATGGCCTTTGCGGTGGCGCTGGCGCGGCGCAGCAGCCGTCCGCTGAGCCTGATCACCGTGGACGTGGACCACTTCAAGCGGGTGAACGACACCTACGGGCATGAAGCCGGAGACGAGGTCCTGCGACGCCTGGCACGCACGCTGGAGTCCCGCCTGCGTGGCTCCGATGTGGTGGCGCGACTGGGGGGAGAAGAGTTCGTGGCGTTGCTGCCCGACACCGACCTGGACGGCGCACAGTCCATTGCGCAGGCCCTTGTCACCGCCATGGCAGAGCAACAGAACCCGGTCGTGGGCACCATCACCGTCAGCGCAGGTGTCGCAACCATGCGCAGCGCAGACGACAACGGCGCTGCCATGCTGCGTCGGGGCGATGCAGCGCTCTACGAGGCCAAGGGCCAGGGACGCAACAGGGTCTGTGTGGAGGCGTGAGGGCTGCCCGATGGCGCAGCGGCGCCGTCCACCGGTATAGCAGGCCGTGGCTCCGGGCTTTCGGCTTGCAGCACGGGCGCCTCAAAATACGGCCGCAGCTGGGCCGACAGCTCTTGCAGGCCAGCGTCCGGCGCGCCAGCCGCCAACGCCAATCGCTCCAGGGCATAGGGCCGGTGGCCCAGCATCATCGACATGTTCACGCAGTGGCCGTGTGCTGCCATGCGCAGCACAAAGGCATTGAGCAACTCACAGGGCCAGTAGGTGTGGTGTGCCTGGCAGTCGGCGTCGGCGGAATGCGGCGCAGCGTCTGGGCGCCGGGGCGGCGGGATGACAGAAGGCGCAGGGGCTAGAGCGGGATCGGCCAGCGCTGGCGCCAGAGCGCGGATGGGCGCAAAGAACAAGGTTGAGGCGGCAGCGGACATCAGCATGGTGAAACTCCATCAGCCTCCATCTCCCGGGAGGCGTGTCACCGATGCTAGAAAACTTACCGATGCTTGCATTTCAGCCAAGGCGCATGGCGCGTGTAGGACACAACCCCTGCCACCGCCGGCCATGTGCGCCTGTCAGGCCTTGGGCAGTGTCACGCCCACCTGGCCCTGGTACTTGCCGCCCCGATCTCGGTAGCTGACCTCGCACACGTCGTCCTTGTCGCTCTCGAAGAACAGCACTTGTGCGCAGCCCTCGCCCGCGTAGATGCGCGCTGGCAGCGGCGTGGTGTTGCTGAACTCCAGCGTCACATAGCCTTCCCACTCGGGCTCGAACGGCGTCACGTTGACGATGATGCCGCAGCGCGCATAGGTGCTCTTGCCCAGGCAGATGGTGAGCACATTGCGCGGGATGCGGAAGTATTCGACCGTGCGGGCCAGCGCGAAGCTGTTGGGCGGGATGATGCAGCTGTCACCCTCGAAATCGACAAAGCTCTTTTCATCGAAGTTCTTCGGGTCCACCACCGTGCTGTGGATGTTGGTGAACACCTTGAATTCGGGCGCACAGCGGATGTCGTAGCCGTAGCTGCTGGTGCCGTAGCTGATGATCTTGCGGCCTTCGACCTCGCGAACCTGGCCGGGCTCGAAGGGCTCGATCATTCCGTGCTCGGCCGCCATGCGGCGGATCCATTTGTCGCTCTTGATGCTCATAGCAGAACTCCCTGCGCTGTGGCCCGCTCAGTGGTGGACTGCCGGGCGCTATTAAATACGTAGCTGGTAGCGCATGAATATCAAGCGCTAGAGCCGTATTTTGCTTGAGAAATCACCGTTTGCTGCACCACACGGTCGTCGCCGAGCACGATCAGCGCAAACAAAAGCTCATCGAGGTTGCGCGCCTGGCGGGTCTTGCGCGCCAAAACCGGCGTGGCTTCCGGGTTCAGCACCACAAAATCGGCCTCGCAGCCTGGCTGCAGATTGCCGACCACACCCGCCAAGCCCAGCGCCCTGGCCGCGCCCGCCGTGTGTTGCCACCACAGCTGCTGGGGTGACAGACTCAGGCCCTGCTTGGTCTGGCCCTCACGCCCCACGTAGTACGCCGCCAGCATGGTGTGAAACGGGCTGAAGCTGGTGCCCCCGCCCACGTCGCTGGCCAGGCCATAAGCAAACCCCACGCGGTCGGCACCGGCGTAGTCGAAAAACCCGCTGCCCAGAAAGAGGTTGCTGGTGGGGCTGACCGCCGCCACCGCGCCGGTGTCGCGCATCAGCGCGCGGTCGTCGTCATCGAAGTGAATGCAGTGCGCATACACCGCACGTTCGCGCATCAGGCCAAAGTCGTCGTACACGCCCAGGTAGCTGCGCGCGGCGGGGAACAGCTCGCGCGCCCAGCGGATCTCGTCGCGGTTCTCGGCCACGTGGGACTGGATCCACACATCGGGGTAGCGAGCAGCCAGCTCGCCCGCGCCGCGCAATTGTTCATGCGTGCTGGTGGGCGCAAAACGCGGGGTGATGGCATACCCCAGGCGGTCCACGCCGTGCCAGCGCCGGATGAGCGCCTCGGTGTCGATGAGGCTCTGCTCGGTGTCGTCGCGAACGCCATCGGGCGAGTGGCGGTCCTGCAGCACCTTGCCGGTGATGAGGCGCATCCGCTGGCGCTGGGCCTCGGTGAACAGGGCCTCCACCGAGGCGGGGTGTGACGTCGAAAACGCCAGGGCTGTGGTCACGCCGTTGCGCAGCAGCTCGGCCACAAAAAATTCGGCCACCTGTGCGCTGTAGCCGGGGTCTACAAATCGGGATTCGTGGGGAAAGGTGTAGTTCTCGAGCCAGGGCAGCAGGCCATCGGCTGGCGAGCCGATCACGTCCGTCTGCGGGAAGTGGATGTGCATGTCCACAAACCCCGGCGCCAGGATGCGCTCCGGCAAATGCACCACAGGCTCCCCGGCAAATTGTGGCGCGAGAGTCTGCCAAGCGCCTGCCGCCAGCACACGCTGGCAGCCCTGAGCGTCAGGGCCAACGGCCAGCAGGCCATCTTCGTCATAGAGGGCGCTGCCGTCGTCGGCAAAACGCAAAAGGGCGGAACGGTAAACAGGCATGGCGCCAAGCTTAGCGGCAGGGGGCGCCGTTTGTATATGCAGCACCCCATAGTGGCTATGGGGTTCGGGGAGCGCCGATCAGTGCAAACGATGGGCGATATGCCCTGCAGGATCAGCGGGACAACCTGCCCACCACGCCTTCCACCAGCCAGTTCATCTGCAATATCTGGGCATCCGGCAGTGCCTGGCCAGCAGCAATGCGCTCCTGCCCTTCGTTGTCGCGCACCGGCACTTTGCCCGCACGGAAGGGCTGGAGCTTGCCCGCGCCCACGGCCTTTTGGGCATTCAGCACCTCCTGCTGGACGGCCGCTGGCACCCGGGTGCCAAAGTCACCGACGCGGATCATGCCCTCGCGCACGCCGCCCCACACATTGGCACTTTTCCAGGTGCCGTTTTGCACGGCGCGCACGCGCTCGGTGTAGTAGCTGCCCCACTGGTGCGTCACGGCCACGATCTGCGCGTCCGGGCCCGTCTTGCGCATGTCCGAGTGATAGGCCACTGCCATCTTGCCGCGCTCTTGCGCAGCCGCCATCACGGCGGTGGAGCCGGTGTGAAACGCGATCACATCCACGTCCTGATTGAACAGCGCCATGGCGGCATCCCGCTCCTTGGGCGGGTCGAACCATGCGTTGAGCCACACCACCTTGACAGTGGCCTTGGGGTTGACCGAGCGCATGCCCAGCGTGAAGGCGTTGATGCCCTGCAGCACTTCGGGGATGGGAAACCCGGCCACGAACCCTGCCACGCCGGTCTTGCTCATGCGGCCCGCAGCGATGCCCGCCAGGTAACGCCCCTCGTAGTAGCGCGCATTGGCGGCGGCCACATTGGGGGTGGTCTTGTAGCCGGTGATGGACTCGAACTTCACCTGCGGATAGTCCTGCGCCACCTTGAGCGTGGGCTCCATGTAGCCAAAGCTGGGGGTGAAGATGATCTGGTGGCCGGTGGCGGCCAGGTCGCGGATCACGCGTTCGGCATCGGCGCCTTCGGCCACGTTCTCGACAAACGTGGTCTTCACCTGGTTGCCCAGCGCGGCCTCGACGGCCTTGCGGCCTTCGTCATGCTGGCGCGTCCAGCCTGCCTCGGTGATGGGTGAGACATAGACAAAACCGGCTTTGACCGGCTCGGCCGTATGACCCTTGGCGGACGTGGTCTGGGAAAAAGCGGGGGAGAAAAAACAGGCGGCCACGAGCGTGGCAGCGAGGTTTTTGTACATGGTGTTCCTCTACATGGCCCTGATGAAATGGACCGGAAGCACCGCAGGACGACGGTGCCACCAGGAAGGTCAGACTGTGCGAAAACTACATGAAGCGATGTTGCAAAGACTGTCGGAAAAAAGCGCTTTCAAGCACGGGAGGGGCGTTGCGGCAGCGCGAAAAGCGCCGTGAGCAATTTTCAGTTCAGCCGCAGAGCCTGCGGGCCTGCGCCCAGGCGGAAAGCACCGACGACTTCGGCCAAGCGCGACGCCTGGTCCTTCAAGCTCTCGGCGGCGGCGGTGGACTCTTCCACCAGGGCTGCATTTTGCTGGGTCATCTGGTCCAGCTGGGTCACTGCCACATTCACCTGGCCAATGCCCTGGCTCTGCTCCGACGCGGCTGCGCTGATCTCTCCAATGATGTCGGTCACGCGGCGCACGGAACTCACGATCTCGCCCATGGTGGTGCCGGCGTTCTGCACCAGGGCAGCACCCGACTCAACCTTTTCCACCGACACGCCGATCAGCGTCTTGATTTCCTTGGCCGCCTGGGCCGAGCGCTGGGCCAGCGAGCGCACTTCGCTGGCCACCACGGCAAAGCCACGGCCCTGCTCGCCCGCACGGGCGGCTTCCACGGCGGCGTTGAGGGCCAGGATGTTGGTCTGGAACGCGATGCCGTCGATGGTGCCGATGATGTCGGCAATCTTCTTGCTGCTGGTGTTGATCTCGTCCATGGTGGTCACCACCTGTGCCACCACATCGCCACCGCGCTGGGCCACCTGCGCCGCCGACACGGCCAGCTGGTTGGCCTGCACGGCCGAATCGGCGCTCTGGCGCACGGTGCTGGTCAGCTCTTCCATCGAGCTGGCGGTCTCCTGCAGGCTGCTGGCTGTCTGCTCGGTGCGCGCGCTCAGGTCCTGGTTGCCAATCGCGATCTGGGTGCTGGCGGTGGAGATGCTGTCCACCACGCCCCGGACTTGCTGCAGCGAACGGTGCAACGCGCTGCGCATGGCATCCAGCGCGCGCAGCAGGTGGCCGGTTTCGTCATTGGCGTAGCTCGCCTGGGGGGCACCCGTCAGGTCCATGTTGGCGATGGTCTCTGCAATGGCCTCTGCCTTGCGCAGCGGGCGCGTGATGCTGGTGGTCAGCAGCCAGGCCAGCAAGGCGCCCAGCAGCAGCGACACGCCGGTGCAGATCTGCAGCAGCAGAGTGGTCTGGGCACGCAGCTCTTCGCTGCGCTTGCCGGCGGCATCCAGTTCGGCGCGCTGGCCATCCACCATCTGCTGCACACCCGCCAAGTAGCTGCGGGAGGTGGGCTCAAACCGCTCGGTGAAAACCTTGTTGGCGTTCTCGGCATCGCCCGCCTGCTTGAACTTGCTCACTTCCTCGCGGGCCGCCAGGTAGTCCTTGCGCAAGTCTCCCACCTTGGCAAAAAGCTGCTTCTTCTCCGGCGTGTCCATCTTGGACTCGATGAATTTCTGCAGCTCGTTGGTGTCGCGAATCGACGCGGCCGTGGCGGGCGCAAAGTAGGGGATCAGGCTCGCGTCGCTGCTCTTGGCAATGGCTGCCGCGCGCTGCACGCCCGATGTGGTGTGGCGCAGCCAGTCCGAGCCAGCACGCTCGGTCTTGATGTTGTCGTTGACCATGGCGTCGATCTCCCTGCCCAGCTGGCTGAGCTTGACCACGGCCACCACGCTGCTGGCAAAAAACAGCGCCAGGATGAGGCCAAGCACCAGGGTCAGGCGCTTGCCAATGGAGATTTGACTGAGAAACATGGAAGGCTCCAAAAAAAGGGGGCAACACGGCACCCGTGCACTCCGCAAGGGAGCGCAGGGTAAGGGCCATGGTGGTGGATCACCCCTTGGGCCTGGACCGGACGCAATTCGAACGAATACTTACTATTTTAAGGGTTTACCCAGATCAGGCCCCTGCCGCACTGGCGACAGTCCCTCTGGCGCCATTTCCCAAGCCCACTGCGCGCGCTACCCGAAGCTCAGTAGTCGTGCTCCACGCACCGCTCGAACGCTTCCTTGAGCTTGTGCTCCCACACCCGCTTGTCAGCATTGCCTGCAAAGCTGGCTTCAAAACTGTTGAAAGCCAACTGGTAGGCATGTTTGGCCGTGAGCCCCGTGGCCGCAAACACCTGGGTGAAGTTCTCGTTGATGTAGCCGCCAAAGTAGGCAGGGTCGTCCGAATTCACGGTGGCAGCCAGCCCGGCATCAAGCAGCTTGCCGAGGTTGTGGTCCGCAAGGTTGGGGAAGACGCACAGCTTCTGGTTGGACAGCGGGCACACCGTGAGCGCAATGCGGTCTTGCGCCAGGCGCTGCATCAGGGCCGCGTCGTGTACCGCCTGCACGCCATGGTCGATGCGCTCGACCTTGAGCACATCCAGCGCACTCCAGATGTAGGCGGGAGGACCCTCCTCCCCCGCATGGGCCACCAAGTGCAGGCCCAGCTCGCGGCAGCGGGCGAACACGCGGGCAAACTTCTCGGGCGGGTGCCCCAGTTCGCTGGAGTCCAGACCCACACCCACGATCTTGTCGAGCAGCGGCATGGCCTGCTCCAGCGTTTCGAATGCCGACTCCTCGCTCAGGTGGCGCAGGAAGCACAGGATCAGCGTGGCGCTGATTCCGAGTTCGGCGCGGGCATCCTGGCAGGCACGGTGCAGACCGTTGATGACGGTCTCCATCGCCACGCCGCGTGCGGTATGGGTTTGCGGGTCGAAGAAGAGTTCTGTGTGCAGCACGTTATCGCGCGCCGCACGACCCAGGTAAGCGCGCGCCATGTCGTAAAAATCCTGCTCATGCAGCAGCACACTCGCACCGGCGTAGTAGATGTCCAGAAAACTCTGCAGATTGGTGAACGCATAGGCGCTGCGCAAGGCGTCCACGCTGGCATAGGGCAGCGTCAAACCATTGCGCTGCGCCAGCGCAAAGATCAGCTCGGGCTCCAGCGAGCCCTCGATGTGGATATGGAGCTCGGCCTTGGGCATGGCACGCAGCAGGCTGGGAAGGCGCTCGGCGGAGATGGGGGGGATCTTGAACATCAGCAGACTCCAAAGGTGATGCCACTCTGGCGCAGAAAGCGGCGATACGCAGATGATGCCTTGTCGGCAGCGGTATGCAACTCCGCGCGCAGGTCGAGTGGCAGGCACTGTGGCGTCTGCGACTCCAGCACGGGTTGGTCCTGCGTGAAGATGGTGTGCTGGAAGGCCTGCAGTTTCTCGTCCGGCGATTCGAAATCCGCCACGGCCAGGCGGAACCACACCCGGCTGCGCACCGGCGTCACCGGACAGATGAACAGCGCAATGGACTCGCGCCAGCCATCGACCGCCGTGGTGCCCGCCTCGGGCACCTTGGTCAGCACGGCCCCATAGGGGGCCGTGACTTCGTAGGTGTATTCGACCTGCGCGGCCGCCGTGGAATGCAGGTTGGATTGCGGTTGCCAGGCCTTGCAGCCCGTGGCCAGGAGGCCTGTGGGCGTGGGCTCCACGCGGTAATCGTCGATGGCCGTCGCCTCACGGCTGCCGAGCCAGCCTTCGTGCACAAAGCCGAAATGCGACATGTCCAGAAAGTTCTCGACGATGCGCGGCGCGCTGGCCGCCACGTCGTAGGGACCGCAGTTGAGCTTGCGCAGGCGAGCATCCCCCTCCGCCGCAAACCCAGGCAGTCCCTGCTCGCCCGGTACGATGCGCACCCACACCAGGCCATAGGCCTCCTGCACCTCGAAATGGCGGGCGCAGTGCGTGGCCGGGGGCGCAAAGGTGGGCAGTGCAGGCACGTGCGTGCATTGCCCACCGGCCGCAAACTGCCAGCCATGGTAGGGGCACTCCAACTGGCCCTGGGGCGTCACGCGGCCCAGCGACAGGCGGGCGCCCCGGTGCGGGCACTGGTCGGCCAGCGCGAGCACGGCGCCTTCGCTCTCGCGCCACAACACCACGGGTTGCTCCAGTACCTGCACGGCCAGCGGCGCCTGCGCCGCCACGGCTTCTGACAGTGCCACCGGGTGCCACAACGTAGATTCCACCATCGTCCTTGCTCCTCCAAAAGCTGCAGGCCACAAGCGCGCCTGCAAAACAAAAGGGCCACCCCAGGGCGGCCCTTTGTCACAGCAGCTCGCAAGAACTGCCGATGAACGCGGTGCGAATTACTTCTTGTCGCCGCCAGGGATCTTGCCTTCCACGCCCTTGACATAGAAGTTGATGCCGCCCAGGAACTTGTCGTCGGCCACAGCGTCCTTTTCCAGCACGGGCTTGCCGTCCTGACCCACGATGGGGCCCTTCCAGATGCTGAAGCTGCCGTCGGCCAGGCCCTTCTTCACGGCTTCGACCTTGGCCTTGGTGTCGGCAGGCACGTCTTCAGCGATGGAGACGATGTCGATAGCGCCCTCCTTCACACCCCACCAGCTTTGGCCCGAAGCCCAGGTGCCGTCCAGCACGTCCTTGGTGGCCTTGACGTAGTAAGGACCCCAGTTGATCACCGCCGATGCCAGGTGGGCCTTGGGGCCGTAGGCGGTCATGTCGCTGTCCCAGCCGAAGGCGCGCTTGCCCTTTTCCTGGGCGGTCTTGAGCACGGCGGGAGAGTCGGTGTTCTGGAACAGGATGTCGGCGCCACCGTTGATCAGGCTGGTCGCGGCTTCGGTTTCCTTCGGTGGGCTGAACCATTCATTCACCCACACCACCTTGGTCTTGATCTTGGGATTGACCGACTGCGCACCCAGCGTGAAGCTGTTGATGTTGCGGATCACCTCAGGGATCGGCACCGAGCCCACCACGCCCAGCGTGTTGGACTTGGTCATGGCGCCAGCGATGATGCCGGCCATGTACGCGCCTTCGTAGGTGCGGCTGTCGTAGGTGCGCAGGTTTTCGGCGGTCTTGTAGCCGGTGGCGTGTTCGAACTTCACACCCTTGTTGTCTTCCGCGACCTTGAGCATGGACTCCATGTAGCCGAAGGTGGTGCCGAAGATCAACTTGTTGCCCTGGCCGGCCAGGTCGCGCAGCACGCGCTCTGCGTCAGCAGACTCGGGCACGCTTTCCACAAAGCTCGTCACGACCTTGTCGCCAAATTCCTTCTCGATGGCCTTGCGACCGTTGTCGTGCGCGAACGACCAGCCGCCGTCGCCCACCGGGCCGACATAGGCAAACGCGATCTTCAGTGGCTCGGGCTTGGGTGCCGGTGCTTCTGCGGCAGGGGCCGGTGCAGGCGCAGGGGCCGGTGCCGGTTCTTCCTTCTTGCCACAGCCCACCAGGGCAGCAGCAGCCACAGCGGAGAGCGCTGCCACCTTGAGCAGGGAGCGTTTCTGCAGATCAGTCATGTCGGTTTCCTTATCGAAGAAGTAGGACTTGCAAAGGTTGGGGGACGAAAACGATGATTATGGTGCGATCTACCGCAGGGTAACCAGATTTTCCAATGGGCTAGCCCTTTCAGGAGCCCGGATAAAACGGTTTGCCCAGCGATGCCGGCATGTTGATGCGGATCCACGCCGGATTGCGCGAGATCAGCGCCAGCACCACGATGGTGGCCACATACGGCAGCATGCTCAGCAACTGACTGGCCACCTGCACGCCGGTGGCCTGCAAATGGAACTGCAGCATGGTCACGCCGCCGAACAGATAAGCACCAAGCAACACCCGTGCCGGGCGCCAGGTGGCAAAGGTGGTGAGCGCCAGCGCAATCCAGCCGCGCCCGGCCACCATGCCCTCGACCCACAGCGGGGTGTAGACAGTGGAGATGTAAGCCCCGGCCAGCCCGCACAGCGCCCCGCCCACCACCACGGCCGCCAGCCGAATGCGCCGCACCGGGTAGCCCAACGCATGGGCTGACTCAGGCGATTCGCCCACCGACCGCAGCACCAGCCCGGCGCGCGAGCGGTACAGAAACCAGATCAACCCCGCCACCAGCAGCATGGTGAGGTACACCAGCGGGTGCTGCTGGAACAGCGCTGGCCCAAGGAGCGGCACGTCGCCCAGCACGGGAATAGCGTACTTGGGCAGCTCGGGCAGCTTGGCCTGCACGTAGCTGATGCCCGCAAACGCGGAGAAGCCCACGCCGAACAGACTGAGCGCCAGCCCCGTGGCGTACTGGTTGGTGTTGAGCCAGATCACCAGCACACCAAAGATGGCGGCCAGCACGGCACCGGCCGCCATGCCTGCCGCAAAGCCCAGCCAGGTGTTGCCCGTGTGCACCACGGTGGCAAAGCCTGCAATGGCGGCGCAGAGCATCATGCCCTCGGCCCCCAGGTTGACGATGCCCGCCTTTTCGTTGATGAGCAGGCCCAGGGCCGCAATGGCCAGCACGGTGCCCGCGCTGAGCGTGGCGCCGATGAGCAGTGCATAAGACTCCATCAGACACCTCCTTTCTTGCTGCCGACCCAGCGGATGCGGTAGGCAATCAGCGTGTCACAGGCCAGCAGCGTGAACAGCAGCAGGCCCTGGAACACACCGGTGAGCGACTTGGGCAGGCCCAGGCGCGACTGCGCGAGTTCACCACCGATATAGAACATGCTCATGAGGATGGCCGAGAGGATCATGCCCACCGGGTGCAACCGCCCCACAAAGGCCACGATGATGGCCGCGAAGCCGTAGCCCGCAGGCACATAGGGCGTGAGCTGGCCGATGGGCCCTGCCACCTCCAGCGCACCAGCCAGGCCAGCTGCGCCGCCCGAAATCAGCAGCGCCGTCCACAGCGCGCGGCGCGACGAAAAGCCCGCATAACGCGCCGCCGCTGGTGCCAGCCCGCCCACCTGCTGGGCAAAGCCCGCCCGCGTACGGAACAGGAACACCCACAAGGCCCCAGCGCCTGCGAGCGCCAGCAGCAACCCGATGGACACGCGCGACCCCTGCATCAGGCGCGGGATCTGCGTGACCTTCTCGAACGTCTTGGTCTGCGGAAAGTTGTAGCCCATCGGGTCCTTCCACGGGCCATAGACCAGATAGCCCAGCACCAGCGTGGCCACATAGACCAGCATCAGACTCACCAGGATTTCGTTGGCGTTGAACTTGTCGCGCAGCAGCGCCGTGAGCCCCGCCCAGGCCATGCCACCCAGCACCCCAGCGAGCAGGATGGCGGGCACGATCCAGGGGCTCGTGGTCTTGTCGGCCAGCAGCGCCACGCCGCCCGCCACCACGGCGCCGATCACAAACTGGCCTTCGGCACCGATGTTCCACACGTTGGAGCGGAAACACACGGCCAGCCCCAGCGCAATCAGCAACAGTGGCGTGGCCTTGACCATGAGTTCACCCACGGCATACGGCGTCTTGATCGGCTCCCAGAAGAAGACCTGCAACCCGCGCACCGGGTCTTTGCCCAGCGCCACGAACAAGGCCACACCAATCAGCACCGTGACGGCCAGCGCCAGCAGGGGCGAGCCGTAGGTCCAGAGCTTGGAAGCCTGGGGGCGTGGTTCCAGCTTAAGCATGCTGCACCTCCGCTGCCTTGGCCTGTTGTGCGAGGTGCGCTTGGACATCGGCATGCCACAGCCCGCTCATCCATTCACCGATGCGTTCCACCGTGGCCTCGGCGCGCGGCACCGAGGGCGACAGGTGCCCCTTGGCCACCACATGCAGTCGGTCGCAGATTTCAAACAATTCGTCCAGCTCCTCACTGACCACCAGCACGGCGCAGCCTGCGTCACGCAGGGCCAGGATGGAGCCCCGGATCTGTGCGGCGGCGCCCACATCCACGCCCCAGGTGGGCTGCGAGACGATGAGCAGCTTCGGGTTGGCGTCGATCTCGCGCCCCACAATGAACTTCTGCAGGTTGCCGCCCGACAGCGACTTGGCCGCCGCATTGGGGCCGCCCGCCTTCACATTGAAGCGGGCAATGATGTCCGCTGCATGTTTTTGCAGCGCGCCCACCTTGATCCAGCCGCTGCCGCCGACCGAATTGGTGCGGGTGAGCAGCAGGTTGTGCGCCAGCCCCATGGTGGGCACGGCGCCCCGGCCCAGGCGCTCTTCGGGCACAAAATGCAGGCCCAGCGCCCGGCGCTGGCCGGGACCCATGCGGCCCGCGTTCTGGCCAGACACCTGGATGCAGGCCGCGTCAGCCCGCTGGTCTTCGCCCGACAGCGCGTAGAGCAGCTCTTTTTGCCCGTTGCCCGACACCCCGGCAATGCCCACCACCTCGCCCGCCTTGACCTCGAACTGCAGGTCGATCAGGTCCACGCCGAACTGGTCGGCACGCGGCAGCGACAAGCCCTGCACGCGCAGCACCGTGGCGCCGGTCTGCACGGCACGGTGTTCCAGCGCCGGCGGTTCGGCGCCGATCATCAGCCGCGACAGGGACGCATTGGATTCCTCGGCCGGGTTGCACACACCCGTCACCTTGCCGCCACGCAGCACGGTGCAGGCAGTGCACAGCGCACGGATTTCGTGCAGCTTGTGGCTGATGTAGAGGATGCTGCAACCCTCGCTGGCCAACTTGCGCAGCACCACAAAGAGCTTCTCGACCGCCTGGGGCGTGAGCACCGAAGTGGGCTCGTCCAGGATCAGCACCTTGGGGTTGGTGAGCAGCGCGCGGATGATTTCTACCCGCTGCATTTCGCCCACGCTCAGCGTGTGCACGGGGCGCAGGGGGTCGATGTCAAGGCCGTATTCGGCGGCCTTGGCGGTGATGCGGCCGGTCACTTCGGCCAGCGTCAGGCTCTTGTCCAGGCCCAGCCACACGTTCTCGGCCACCGTGAGGGTGTCGAACAGGCTGAAATGCTGGAACACCATGGCAATGCCCAGGGCCCGCGCTTCTTGCGGGTTGCGCACCTGCACGGCCTGGCCGTTGAAGAACACGCTGCCTTCATCGGGCTTGACCGAGCCGTAGATGATTTTCATCAGCGTGGACTTGCCCGCGCCGTTTTCGCCCAGCACGGCGTGGATTTCACCCGGCAGCACCGTGAGCGACACGCCGCTGTTGGCCACCACGGCCGGGTAGCGCTTGGTGATACCCACCAGCTGCAGCCGTGGCGGCGCCGCACCAGGCGCTGAAGGATTGGGGGGAGAACTCATGCGGGGATTGTCTCTCAGTTTTACAACTTGTTATAAGAATGAAAATACCTCATGGCGCTTGTTCAGCATACTCAAGCAGCTATTCTTTTCGTAGCGAAGCAGCCACGGTTTTCACGCAATCTCGCAGCCAGGCGGCCGCCGCCGAGTGGTGCGTGCGGGCATGCCACAACTGGTAATACATGAGCCGGGGGAAGGGCACCGGGCACGGCAGGATGGCCAGCGGCAGCTGGTCCACATACCGCTCGCAGTACTGGCGGCCCGTGGTCAGCACAAGCAAGCTCGATGCCACGATGCTTGGGATGAGGCTGAAATGCGCACAGCGCGCCGTGATGTGGCGCTGCATGCCCAGGCTGTCCAGGTGGGCGTCGATCACGCCGCGTGCACCCGGGTGGGTGGGGGTGGGCGCGATGTGCTCGGCGGCCAGCCAGCTCTCCACGTCCCAGCCGCGCCGCACGGCAGGGTGGTCCTTGCCGACCAGGCACACCACCTCGTCGCCAAACAGGCGGCCCATGTGCAGGTCGTCCGGGGGCTGGGGCCAGTTGCCGATCACCACATCCACCTCGCCCTGCGCCAGGTGCGCGTGGTAGTGCGTGTCGGCCGACAGGGGCAGGATCTCGATCGGGCACAGGGGCGCCTCGACCTTGATGCGGGCCACGAGCTGGGGCAGAAAGAGTGGGTCGAGGTAATCGCTGGCCGCCACGCGGAAGGTACGGGTGGCCGTGCGCGGATCAAACCCGCGCGCGTCCGAAAACAGTGCCTCGGCCGCCCGCAAAATGGCGCCTGCAGGCTCCACCATGCGCAGTGCGGCGTCGGTGGGCATCATGCTGGCGCCGGAGCGCACCAGCAGCGGGTCGCCCGACAGGTCGCGCAGCCTTTTCAACGCAGCCGACACCGCCGGCTGGTGCATGCCCAGGCGGACGGCTGCCCTCGATACGCTGCGTTCTGTGAGCACGGTGTGCAAGACCCTTATGAGATGGAGGTCTATCTTGTCGAAAAGGGCGTGGTCTCTCATAGCGGTGGGGGCATGGGTGCCATAAGCTTGCGCATATGCCGGTAACGGTACTGCGTTCTACCCTCTGCTGAACCTTTCCATCAAAGATCGAAGTGGCGTTTGTCATGACAACAAGACCCTTGCAATTCCTGCGCCGAGGCCAGCCCGTGGCGCTGGGCAATGTACCACCCGACCGCACTCTGCTGGAGGTGCTGCGCGAAGACCTGGGCAACACCGGCACCAAGGAGGGCTGCGGCGAAGGTGACTGTGGCGCCTGCACCGTGGTACTGGGCGAAGAACGCGATGGCCAGCTGCACTACAGCGCCGTGAACAGCTGCATCCGCCTGGCCCATTCGGTGGACGGCATGGCGCTGTGGACGGTGGAAGACCTGGCGGAAGATCCGCTGATCCAGCCCGTGGGCGACACAGCACCCGTTGCACAACAAACCATCACGCTCCATCCAGCACAGGAGGCGATGGTCCAGTGCCACGGCTCGCAGTGCGGCTTCTGCACGCCGGGCTTCGTGATGAGCCTCTTCGGCATGTACCAGAACCATGTCTGCCACGGCCAACCCATCACCCGCGAACTGGCCCAGGAAGAACTCTCGGGCAACCTGTGCCGCTGCACCGGCTACCGCCCCATCCTTGATGCCGCCCAGCAGATGGCATCGCTGCCCGGCATGTCGGTCAACGAGGCCGAAGTGCTACAAAAATTGAAGCTACTTCGGCATGATGCACTAGCGCAAGCGGCCGATTCGGCCTATATCGCACCCTCCACGCTCCCGGATCTGCTCGCAGCCCGCGCCGCCCACCCGGGCGCCCAGGTGGTGGCGGGCTGTACCGACGTGGGGCTGTGGGTGACCAAGCAGCACAAGCAGTACTCCCAGGTGCTGGACGTGACCCGCGCGGCCGAGCTGCGGCAGGTGGCACAGCACGCCGACGCCATCCACATCGGCGCCGCCGTCACCCTGACCGACGCCTTTGCGGCACTGACCGCGCAGTGGCCACAGCTGCACAGCTTTGCCACGCGGTTTGCGGGGCTGCCTGTGCGCAACTCGGGCACGCTGGGCGGCAATGTGGCCAACGGCTCGCCGATTGGCGACTCCATGCCCCTCTTGATCGCGCTGCGCGCCCGGGTGGTGCTGGCCAGCCAGGCCCGGGGCGAGCGCCAGCTGCCGCTGGAAGACCTGTACACCGGCTACCGGCAAAACGTGATGGCAGCAGACGAGCTGCTGGTGCGCATCGTGGTGCCCCGCCCCTCGGCCCAAGAACAACTGCGGGCCTACAAGATTTCGAAGCGCTTTGACGACGACATCTCCGCCGTCTGCCTGGTGCTCAACCTCGACATCGCGGATGGCACCGTGCAGCGCGCCAGCATCGGCGCAGGCGGCGTGGCTGCCACCCCGGCCCGTGCGCGGCAGACCGAGGCGGCTCTGACCGGCCAGCCCTGGACCGAGGCCACCGCGCAGCGCGCCGCCGCGGTGCTGCAGGCCGAGTTCAGCCCCATCTCCGACATGCGCGCCAGCGGTGCCTACCGCCGCCAGGTGCTGGGCAGCCTGCTGCAGCGCTACTGGCTGGAGACCCAGGGCCAGCCCTCGGTCAGCCTGGACACTTTGACGCTGGAGGCCGCCGTATGAACGCCCCCCACACCATCGCCGAAACCGCCCTGCCCGCGCCCGCCCGCGCCGCCATGGGCCAGTCGCACATCCACGAAAGCGCCCGCGCCCAGGTGGCGGGCGCCGCGCACTACATCGACGACCTGCCAGAGGTCAAGGGCACGCTGTACGCAGCGCCCATCCTCTCCACCGTGGCCCACGGCACATTGAACGGGGTGGATGCCACCGCCGCCCTCGCGCTGCCTGGCGTGCGCGGTGTGGTGCTGGCAGCCGACGTGCCCGGCGACAAGATCCTGGCTGCGTTCGGGCACGACGAGCCCGTGTTTGCGCTGGACAGCGTGCAGTTCGTCGGCCAGGTGATCGGCCTGGTGGTGGCCAACTCGGTCATGCAGGCGCGCCGCGCCGTGCGGGCCGTGAAGCTGGACATCACCCCCCTGCCCGCCGTGCTGACGGTGCAGGACGCGCTGAAGGCGCAAAGCTATGTGCTGCCGCCGGTGTTTGTGCGCCGGGGCGACGCCGCCACGGGCCTCGCGCAATCGGCGCACCGCATGCAGGGAGCGTTTGAAGTCGGCGGCCAGGAGCATTTCTACCTGGAGGGCCAGATCGCCTACGCCATGCCGCTGGAGCAAAAGCAGTGGTGGATCTACTCCAGCACGCAGCACCCCGGCGAGGTGCAGCACTGGGTGGCGCACGCGCTGGGCATCGACAACCACGCGGTCAAGGTGGAATGCCGCCGCATGGGCGGTGGCTTTGGCGGCAAGGAGACCCAGGCCGGGCACCTGGCCGTGTGGGCCGCCGTGGCCGCGAACAAGCTGGGCCGCCCCATCAAGCTGCGGCTGGACCGGGACGAGGACTTCATGGTCACCGGCAAGCGCCACCCGTTTGCGTACGAGTACGACGTGGGCTTTGACGGCACGGGCCGCATCACGGGCCTGAAGCTCCAGATGGCCGCCAACTGCGGCTTCAGCGCCGACCTGTCGGGCCCCGTGGCCGACCGCGCGGTGTTCCATGCCGACAACGCGTACTACCTGAGCGATGTCGAGATCGCGTCGTACCGCTGCAAGACGAACACGCAAAGCCACACCGCCTTCCGCGGCTTTGGCGGCCCGCAGGGCGTGATCGTGATCGAGGCCATCCTGGGCGACATTGCCCGCGCGCTGGGCCGCGATGCGCAGGACGTGCGCCTGGCCAACCTGTATGGCAAGGACGCAAGCAGCGGCCGCCACGTCACCCACTACCAGATGGCGGTGGAAGACAACATCCTGCACGAGCTGCTGCCCACGCTGGAGCAGACCTCGCACTACCGCCAGCGCCAGGCCGAGATTGCGGACTGGAACGCGCGCAACACCGTCATCAAGCGCGGCCTGGCCATCACGCCCGTCAAGTTCGGCATCAGCTTCACGGCCACGCTGTTCAACCAGGCGGGCGCGCTGGTGCACGTGTACACCGATGGCAGCGTGCAGGTGAACCATGGCGGCACCGAAATGGGCCAGGGCCTGCACACCAAGGTGGCGCAGATCGTGGCTGACGAACTGGGTGTGCCGCTGCACCGCGTGCTGGTGACGGCCAGCGACACCAGCAAGGTGCCCAACGCCAGCGCCACCGCCGCCAGCAGCGGCACCGACCTGAACGGCCGCGCCGCGCAATACGCCGCGCGCAACGTGCGCGACAACCTGGCCTCGTTTGTGTGCGGGCTGGACGGCTGCGGCGCAGGCGCGATCCGGTTTGCGGGCGGCCAGGTGATCTCGCCCAAGACGGTGCGCAGTTTTGAAGAGGTGGTGCAGGCCGCGTACGCCAACCGCATCCAGCTGTGGAGCGACGGCTTTTACCGCACGCCCAAGATCCACTACGACAAGACCACCCTCACCGGGCGCCCGTTCTACTACTTTGCCTACGGCGCCGCCTGCACCGAGGTGGCCATCGACACCCTGACCGGCGAGAGCCGCGTGCTGAAGGTGGACATCCTGCACGACGTGGGCCACAGCATCAACCCGGCCATCGATGTGGGCCAGATCGAGGGCGGGTTTGTGCAGGGCATGGGCTGGCTGACGACCGAGCAGCTGGTGTGGAACGACAAGGGCACCCTCGCCACCCACGCGCCCAGCACCTACAAGATTCCCGCCACGGGCGACATCCCGGCGCACTTCAACGTCCACCTGTGGCCCGAGGCGAATCGGGAGGACAACGTGGGTGGCAGCAAGGCGGTGGGGGAGCCGCCGTTCATGCTGGCGATCAGTGTGTATGAGGCGCTGCGCAATGCGGTGGCAGCAGGGCGTAGCGGCGTGGATGCTGCGGCACCGGTGGTGTTGACGGCGCCGGCGACTGCAGAGAATGTGCTGAAGGCGTTGGGGCGGTTGGGAGAGTGACGTTTTTGGCTTCTGGCGATAGTGGGATATTGGCTGGTAGCTATTGATTTTGTAGTGTTTGGTTGTGTGCGCTGACTGAGTCGCATGCCTTTGTTAAGGGCGGAGGCCGGGAGTCGCCCGGCAGGCGAGGTACTTTTCTTTGCTTCGCCAAGAG
>NZ_JAOBSQ010000021.1:0-22465 GCF_025246485.1 Acidovorax sp. K2F | reverse complement strand
CCACCCGGGCGTTCAGTGCTCAAGGAGACCCCATGAAAGCTCGTTTCGCCCTCATCGCATTCAGCCTGGCAGCCACTGCTACGGCGTCTTTCGCTTCGACCGCGTTTCACACCAGCCCTAGCCAGGAAGAAGGTGCCACTTTCGTGCCATCTCACCTGGGCGGCACCGTCAGCCGGGAAGACGTCCAGCAAAACGTGCTCGTTGCGCAACAAAACGGATCGTTGCACTGGATCAGCCGCGGCTACCCCGCCACCTATCCACTGGTCAAGGCACCGGTCTCAAACAAGAGCAGGCAACAGGTTCTGGATGAACTTCAAGCGGCTCAAAAGGGCCCCGCCACTACGAATGGCGTGCGCGACCTGGGCGGCGAGATCGGCTGGGTCGAAGCCCACCAGGCGCCGTGACCGGCTGAGGGCCTTCGGGCCTGGCACACGCAATGCCACACGCAATGCAATCGACCCCGCCCATCCAAGGCACCACTTTTCGCTTCCAACCATTGACCTCAAGGACCAACATGAAACTCAAGACAACCCTCATCATCCTCGCGCTGAGCTCAGCCCCTGCATTCGCTTTCGATGCCAGCCATGGCGCCCAGTCCAAGACCCGCGAGGAGGTCAAAGCCGAGCTCTCGCAAGCACTGCGCAGCGGCGACATCATGGCCGGCGGGGAAATCGGCGCCAAAGTCAGTGAGCTCAACTCCGGTGGCTACCAGTTGAAGACCCCGGTGCTGGGCAAGACCCGGGACCAGGTGCGGGCGGAACTGGAGCAGGCCGTTCGCAGCGGTGACATGCTTGCCGCCGGGGAATCCGGATCACGGCTCAATGAACTGCAGCCCAACCTGTATCCGTCCAAGATGGCGCAAGCCGGCAAGACACGCGAGCAGGTCAAGGAGGAACTGGCAGAGGCCATCCACACCGGGGACCTGATGGCCGCCGGCGAGGACGGCCGCAAGCTCAACGAAATCTACCCTGGCCAATACCACCAGCACCACGCAGGCTCGACGGCCGCGCATTCGGGCCACTCTAATGGCCGCGATCTCTGAACATCACATCCAGAGCCCAGTCGCGCTGGGCCGGCCCACCCTCACGCTCCTTGCTGGTGGGCACCAGCCCCGTTCACTCGTGCACGCCGGGCGCGACCGGTGAGGTATCTGAATCGACCGACTGGAGCTCGCCTGCGCTCTAGTTCATCTCGCGTTTGACGAGGGCCGCGGAGCAATCCCAAACCTTGACGTAGACCGGCTCTCCAGCAACCACGGCTACATCTGCAGGCAGGCGCGCAACGGTCCAGCGCGACCGACCCACCTCTCTCCACTGGACAATGGCGAACCGCTTTTGCGCACGATCTAACTGATCGGCCTTGCACCGGCGCTGGTAGAACGCCAGGTCCTGAGCAGTGGCTTCAACCCTGCTGACTTTGCCCACGCGCCAACCCTCCGCCCACGGCAGGGAGTTTTCATACACGGGGGTGGCGCAGCCGGCGGCGAGCAAGGCCACGACACACAGCGCTGGCAGGCGCAACCTGTTTGCGCAGCCCTGTGCAAAGCAGGAACCGAGGGTGGTCGTCCGAGCGGGATTCACACGGGTGCTTTCCAATGATCCGCACCAGCATTCGAGGCGCCGGCGGCAGCTGTACCGCAGGCTTGGGTTTCCAACTGGATGGTGGTGTGGGTGATCTCGAATTGCTTCGCCAGCAACTGGTTGACGGCGGCCAGCATGGTGGCAGGGTCTGCCGCTTGCGGGTTGTAGACGACGTGAGCGCTCAGACTGGTCTTGGCGCTGCTGACCGCCCAGACATGCAGTTCATGCACGGACACCACCCCTGGCAGGTCCAGGAGCGCACGCTTGAGCTCAGGCAGATCGATGCCTTCGGGGACACCTTCGAGCAGGATGTTGAGCGTCTCTTTCAGGAGGATCCAGGTGCGCGGCAACACCCACAAGCCGATGGCCACGGCAATGACGGTGTCGACCCAGTTCCACCCTGTGAACAGAATGACCAGCGCCCCCACGATGACCCCAATCGAGCCGAGCAGGTCGCTCCAGACTTCAAGGTAGGCTCCTTTGACGTTGAGGCTGGAATCCTTGCCTGAAGACAGAAGGCGCATGCTCACGAGGTTGACGATCGTGCCCAGTACAGCGATCACCAGCACCCCAGTGGTCTGGACTGCCGGCGGGTTGCTCCAGCGTTGCCACGCCTCATAGAGGATGTACGCCGCAACGCCAAACAGGAGCAAGGCATTGAACGCGGCGGCCAAGATCTCAAATCGGTGGTAGCCAAAGGTGCGCCGGTCGTCGACAGCCCGACGCCCGACCCGAATGGCCGCCAGCGCAATGGCCAGCGCCGCCACGTCGGTGAACATGTGTGCGGCATCGGACAGCAGAGCCAGGCTGTTGAGCATGACGCCGCCAATGACCTCTGCCAGCATGAAGCCGCCGGTGAGCATCAGCGCGTAGCGCAATGCCTTTTCGTTTCCCGCCGCTGGCAAGGCGTGGTCGGAACCTTTTCCCATGGTCTGTCTCCTCAGATTCAATCTGGTGATGTCATCGACCGCGTTCAGTCCGCGGTCCTGGTCCGGCCTTGGCGCTCAGTGACGCCGCCGGTGCCGAGGCTTACCCGTGGTTCGGCACTTCAAGCGCGTTACTTGCCGGTCCCTCAGTCTCTTGGCCAGTCGCCGGCTGTACTTGGTTCGAACGTCCATCGGGGGATGGCGCTTGAGCCACATGTGCCGCAGCCGCCAGAACACAAACACAGAGACCAACAGGCTGATCCAGATCCAGAACAGCTTGGCGAAGAGCCCGCCCGGGGCCGCCTGCATTGACATGGATCGCTCCTTTTTTGCCCCTAAGGACAAGAACATGCACAGCGCCGAGGGGCGGTCCGGGCCCGCCAATGCGGGGTCGTTCGCATGGACTGGAGCGATGCTTCGGGCGGCGTTGGCGTTACTTCAGCGTGAAGCGGACCGAGGCGACCGACTTGCCGGCCTTCGAGACGGCGACCACGGCTTTGGTACCGGCGGGGACCTTGAAGCTACCAGTGGCTTCCAGCTTGCCGTCACCGGCTTGGAGTTGAACCTCCTGCTTCTCGCTGCCGGCCAGCAGGGTGACCTTGGCGGTCATCCCCGCCACGGCAACGGGTTTGCCGTGGTCGCGCATGTAGAGCTGCAGCTTGTCGGCACTGGCGACGAATTCGTACTCGACGTCCTTGGCTTCCGCCACGGCCCCTCCATGCATCGGCTTGACGTCGTGGCCGTGGTTGTCGGCTGCGATGGCTGCGCCAGAGATCGATACCGTGAGGGCGAGAATGAGGTGGGAGAGTTTCATGGCAGTTCCTTTGGGGTTGGAGAAATGGGAAGGTCCCGCGATCAGCGGGACCGCCTTTGACTACACAGGCTTCGGTGCGTCCGGGTGGGAGGGCTCGGCAGACACGTCCTCGGCTTCTTCATCGGGCCTGTGGGCCAGGCGGTAAAGAATCGGCAATACGAGAAGCGTGAGCAACGTAGAAGAAAGAATTCCGCCGATCACCACGGTGGCCAGAGGACGCTGAACTTCAGCGCCGGTGCCTGTGGCGATGGCCATGGGAATGAAGCCCAGCGAGGCCACCAGGGCGGTCATCAGCACCGGGCGCAGCCGGGTCAGGGCGCCATCCCGGATCGCTTCGTCCAGGCCGACACCGCCTTCCCTCAGGCTGCGGATGTAGGAAATCATCACCAGTCCGTTGAGCACCGCCACCCCGGACAGCGCGATGAAGCCAACGGCTGCGGAGATGGACATCGGGATGTCCCGAAGCCACAGCGCCAGAATGCCCCCTGTCAATGCGAATGGGATGCCGGTGAAGACCAGCAGACCATCCTTGGCATTGCCGAACATCGCGAACAGCAGCACGAAGACCAGCAGCAGGGAGACCGGCACAACGATCTGCAGGCGCTTGGTGGCCGACTGCAGGTTCTCGAAGGTTCCACCCCAGCTCGTCCAGTAGCCGGTGGGGATCTTGATCTGCGCCAGGCCTTGCTCCGCCTCTGCAACGAAGGAGCCCACATCGCGTCCGCGCACGTTCGTGCTCACGACAATGCGCCGCTTGCCGTTTTCTCGGCTCACCTGGTTGGGACCGGGTGCAAGCTCGAACGTTGCAACTTCACCCAATGGGATGAAGTTCGTCTTGGCTTCCGTGCCACCGGCAGAGCGTGGCAACGGTATCGGCAGCCGCTTCATGCCTTCCAGGTCGTTACGAAGGGCCTCTGGGAGGCGAACCAGGATGTCGAACCGGCGGTCTCCCTCGAACATGGTGCCGGCCTCGCGACCACCAATGGCCGTGGCCACGGTGTCCTGGATGTCGGCGACGTTCAAGCCGTAGCGCGCGGCCTTCTGGCGGTCGATGTTCACCGTGAGCATCGGAAGGCCTGTCGTCTGCTCGACCTTCACCTCAGAGGAGCCCTGGATCTTTTGCAGCATGGCGGAGACTTCTTCCGCGGACTTGTTCAACACATCCATGTCGTCACCGAAGATCTTCACGGCCACGTCACTGCGCACCCCTGAGATCAGCTCGTTGAAGCGCAGCTGAATGGGCTGGGAGAACTCGTAGTTGTTGCCGGGGATCTTGCCAATGACTTCCTGGATGGCCGCGAGCAGCTCATCACGGGTCTTTCGAGGCTCGGGCCATTCATCCACCGGCTTGAGCATGATGTACCCGTCCGAAATGTTCGGCGGCATGGGGTCCGAGGCGATTTCCGCCGTCCCAGTTCTGGCGAAGATGCGCTCGATCTCGGGGAACTTCGCTTTCAGCGTCTTTTCGATCTGCTGCTGCATCGCCACCGACTGGGAAAGGCTGGTGCCCGGAATGCGCAGTGCCTGGATCGCGAAGTCGCCTTCATTAAGGTTGGGCACAAACTCGCTGCCCATGCGGGTTGCGATCAATCCGCACAGGATCACTGCAACTGCGGCGATGGTGAGAACCAGCGTTTTGGCGCCCATCACGCGATCAAGCATTGGGCCGTACAGGCGCTTGGCGTGGCCCAGCAGAAAGTTCTCCTTCTCGCTGACCCGATTGCCGATGAAGAGGGCCACCGCTGCCGGGATGAAGGTCACCGACAGGATCATCGCGCCCACCAAAGCGGCAACCACCGTGAAGGCCATGGGGTGGAACATCTTCCCTTCAACGCCCGTCAGCGCGAAGATGGGCAGGTACACCACCATGATGATGAGCTGTCCGAACAGCAATGGGCGGCGTGACTCCTGGGATGCCAGGAACACTTCATGGAAGCGCTCGGCCCGCGTCAGCGGCCGGCCGTGGTGCGCCTGCGCATGGGCGAGCCGCCGAACGCAGTTCTCCACGATCACCACAGCGCCGTCAATGATGATGCCAAAGTCCAGGGCCCCCAGGCTCATCAGGTTGGCACTCACCTTGTAGTGGACCATCCCGGTGAACGTGAAGAGCATCGACAAGGGGATGACCATTGCCGTGATGACTGCGGCCCGGATATTGCCCAGAAAGAGGAACAGGATCACGATCACCAGAACCGCGCCTTCCAGCAGGTTCTTCTTGACCGTATTGATGGCCTTGTCGACGAGCACGGTGCGGTCATAGACCGTCACCGCGTGCACGCCCTCTGGGAGGCTCTTGTTGACCTCCAGCATCTTCTTGTCCACTGCCTGCGAGACGGTCCGGCTGTTTTCTCCGATCAGCATGAACACCGTGCCGAGAACCACCTCGCGCCCGTTGTCCGTTGCGGCACCCGTTCGCAGCTCCCGGCCAATGCCCACCTCGGCCACGTCGCGCACGCGCACAGGAACACCGTTGGCACTGCTCAGGATCACGTTGCCGATGTCTTCCAGCGACTTGACCTGTCCAGGGGCGCGAATCAGGTACTGCTCGCCGCGCTTTTCGATATAGCCCGCGCCCACATTGCCGTTGTTGCGGTCCAGTGCCGTGACGACGTCTTGCAGCGTCACGCCCAGCGAGGCCAGTCGTTCCGGGATGGGGGCGATCTGGTACTCCTTGGCAAAGCCGCCAATGGAGTTGATTTCGGTCACGCCAGGAACGTTTCGCAGTTGCGGCTTGATGATCCAGTCCTGGATCTCGCGCAGGTCGGTCGGGGTGTAGGGACTGCCATCGGGCTTCTTGGCCCCATCCTTGGTTTCGACCGTCCAGAGATAGATCTCGCCCAAGCCGGTCGAGATGGGCCCCAGGGCTGGCGTGATGCCGGCAGGCAGCCGGTCTCTGGCTTCTTGGATGCGCTCATTGACCAATTGGCGCGCGAAATAGATGTCGGTTCCGTCCTTGAAGATGACCGTCACCTGCGACAGTCCGTACCGCGACAGCGACCTGGTCTGCTCCAGGTTCGGCAGGCCGGCCATGACCGTCTCGATGGGATACGTGACCCGTTGCTCAGTCTCCAGCGGCGAGTAGCCGGCGGCCTGGGTGTTGATCTGAACCTGGACGTTGGTGATGTCGGGGACCGCGTCGATCGGCAGCTTCTGGTAGCTGAAGACGCCCAGCGCCGCCATGCCCAGGGCCGCCAGCAGCACCAGCCATCGCTGCTCGATCGAGAATCGAATGAGTTTTTCAAACATGTATGCGCTCCGGGATCAGTGCGTGTGTTCGGCAGATCCCTTGCCGAGTTCGGACTTCACGACGAAGCTGCCTGTCGAGGCGTAGGGCATGCCTGGCTTGAGGCCTGACAGCACTTCGATGCGTTTGCCATCGCTTCGGCCCAGCTTCACGGGTTGGGCGATGAAGCCACCGTTGACCTTGAGGAAGACCACGGGCTTTTCCCCGACGTTCTGGACGGCGTCGGCCGAGATGGTCACAGGCGCCGCCGTTTCTTCGGACACCACCTCGACGTTGACGAACAGGCCTGGGCGCCAGGCGCCCTTGGGGTTATCAAGAACGACGCGGGCCTTGGCGGTACGGGTCTGCTCGCCGATCAACGCGCCCACGAAAGCGACAGTGCCCGTGGCGGAGGCGTCAAACGCGGTGGCCTTGATGGTCACCTTCTCGCCCACCCGCACCGACGGCAGATCCTTTGCAGGAACATTGATCTCAGCCCACACCGTGGAAAGGTCCGAGATGGTGAACACCGCCGCATCTTCCTTGACGGCTTCTCCGAGACTCAAGTGCTTCTCGATGACGATGCCATCAAAGGGCGCGCGCAGTTCGATACGGTTCAGTCCGGACGCGGACGAGGTGGACAGGCCCAGCGCACTGAGCTTCTGATTGGCGTTGGCGACAGCGACCTCGGCTTCGCTCAACGCCTGCCTGGCCTGCAGGTAGTCCTGTTCGGCAGAGACCTTCTGCTCCCACAGCTTCTTTTCCCGCTCGTAGGTGGTCTTGGCCAGTGCCAGGCGCTTTTGCGCGGTCTGCAGCTCGCTGCGCTGCTCCGAAGCGGTCGGGCTCGCGATGGCAGCAAGAACCTGCCCCTTCTTGACGACCTGGCCCAGGCTGGCGCTGACACTCTCCACGACCCCCGCCAGGCGGGGAACCACGTGCGAGGTGCGGTCCTCGTTCAGCCGGATCTCGCCGGGCAAAAGCAGCGCCGTCTTGATGTTGGCTGCCGACGCAGAGTCCACCGTGATGGATGCGGCCTTGATCTGGGCGTCGGTCAGCTCGATCTTTCCCTCTTCCTTGCTCATCACGAACATGAAAGGTTCGGTGGCCGTCTGCGCAATGATCTCGATGTCGAACGCGTGGGGTTCGGCGACGATCTCGCGGCTGACCAAGCTGTCTTTTTCAGCGGCAAACGTCAGCTTCTGCTTGTCGTCTGTCGGGCGGGTCACTGTTGCCGTGACCGTTACAGCGGTCAGGGGGAGCGGCTTGTCCTTGTCGGACAGCCAGATCCGCAGCCGAGGCTCGCCACCGTCTTCGGACAGCAACGCTTCCAGGCTAAAGTCGCCTTCCTTGAACACGGTACCACCGTGGGGGCCCTTGGCTTCGCTCTTTTCATGGTGCTCGCCATCGGCATGGCCCTTGTCGTCGTCGTGGCCTTTTTCGCCGCCCTTGCCTTGGTGTTCTCCATCACCGTGCCCCTTGGCCTCGGTATGGCTGCCGTGGCCGTGGCCGTCGCCCTCGGCGGCGACTGCTTTGGGCTTGCCGCCGCCCTGCAGGATGAAGGCTCCTGCCCCGACCCCTAGCGCGAGGACAACGGCAATAGCGATGAGATGCTTTTTGCTGATGGTGGATGTGCTGGTGTTCATGGTCATGCTCAGTTGTGCGTTGCGATCAGGCCGGAAACCGTGCTGGCCCCGAGCAGGCGGTCGACATCTGCCGCCGCGCGGTGTGCCTCGCCCAGGGCTTTGAGGTACTGGGACTTGGCGGTGAAGTAGGTGCGCTGGGCATCGAGCACCTCCAGGAAGTTGAACTTTCCGTTCTCAAAGCCAATGGTGGCCGCGTCATAGGCCGACTTTGCGCCGGGCAAGACGTCCTGTTGCAGCGACTGGATCTCCGCGGTGATCGTGGAAAGGCGTTCGCGCGCCTGCGCCACTTCGCTGTGCAGGCGCACCGTGGCCCCTTGCAGCTCGTCACGGGCCTTGTCCTCAAGCTTGAGCGCTTCCAGCAGGTTGCCCTGGTTGCGGTCAAACACAGGCAGAGGCACAGAGACACCAAACAGAAGGACGTTGCGTTGGGTCTCGTTGCTGCGCTGCATGCCGACGCTGACGGTGACATCGGGCACGCGCTTGCTTTGCTCCAGCTCGGTCAGGGCCTGGCGCCGATCCACCTCGATCCGGGCGAGGACAACGCCCGGCGAAGAAGAAATCAAGGGCTGAAGATCGGCGAGGGGCGGTACCGCGGGGAGGTTGTCGGCTTTGCCCTCGAGGACGGTGAACGGCGCGTTGATCTGTCCCAACAGCGCAAACAGGCGAGACAGTGCATTGCGTTGTTCGCTGGCTGCCTGGGCGAGCTCGACGCGAACGCCGGCTTCCGCAACGCGGGCCTTGGACTCTTCCACAGGTGACACCTTGCCAGCGGCTACGCGCTTGGCCACGGTATCCGTCGACGACTTGGCCAATGCCACGCTGTCTTTGGCAAGCGCCAATCGCTCCTGCGCCGTCAGGACATCGAAGTAGGCTGCGGCCACATTGGCCCGCACGGTCGCCTTCAGCTCAGCGAGTTGGGCCTGCGCCTGCTCGCGTGATTTTTCGGCCGCCTTGGTGCGCGCTGCACGCTTTCCACCCAATTCCACGGGAAGGTTGAGCTGCCAGCTTTGCGTACGCGTTTTGGACCGTGCGTCTTCCAGTGAGTAAGCGAGCTCGGGATTAGGGCGTGAGCGCCCTTGAAGAATCTGCCCCTCTGTTGCCTCCAACTGGCGCGTAGCGGCAGCCACCTCTGGATTCCCTTCCAGGGCCAACTCGATGGCCTTGGCCAGTGACAGAGGCTCAGCGGGAGACACCGCGGCAGTCTGGGGTGCCTGTACTCCAACGACTGGACCTTGCGACATGCCCTGAGAAAAGGCCCCGCCCGAGAAGGTCAGCAATATAGCCGCGGCACCTGCAGCGAGCCTGAATTTCGTGCGGCCGCGCCATGCGTGCGGCTTTCCTTGAAGGTAAATACCCTTGAACATCCGATTCTCCAGTGATTTGAAAACACGAGGGAATCGGCGGGGTGGCAACCGTGCAGCTGCCTGGCAACTCGTCACTCATCACAGCCGCGACACGCGCAACTGCATCCGCCAGGGGGGCGGACAAGACTGACTGAAAGAAGGAGAGATGCCCCCGCCGATCAGGCGAGGACGGGCCACTGTGGGCGGTCGGGAGGTGTGGGCGTTACAGCCGCCAGGCGCTCACCCGACGGTGAGTCCACACGGCTGTCATGGGAGATGCCTTGTTTGGCACAGGACCAGTTGAGGGCCCCGATGCCGGCACCATGGCAAACCGAGCAGTCGACATCGGACATGTCTGCGCCTTGGCCGGTCTTGTCGGCTTGGCCGATCCCACTTTTGGCTTCGTGCTTGTGTTCGTGATGCCCCACGTGCTGCGCCTGGGCGGTCGATTTCTCGTGCATGCAATAAGCAGCCACCGCTGACCAGCTGAACTGGAACGGTAGCAATGCAAGCATAAAAACGGCGATCAAGCGGCGCATTTTTTGAGTCTAGCACGCGGTCAGGAAAACTTCGTGTGACGATCAGCCGCCCGAGCCGTACATTTCCTGAATGCGCTGTTTTTCAGCGGCTGACAGGTTCAGGTATTCCTGCTACACCTGCTCACGCGTCTTGGAGCCGCCCGTTGCCTTGACAGGCAGTGCACCACCCCGTGACAGGATCGCCAGCGTACCGTCCTTGCGCGCGGCGTCGACAGACCGGAGCACGTCGCCACGGGACATGTTGCTCTGCACGTGGTCGGGATGGGTGGTCATTCCCACTTCGCCGCCGGCGGGATGGTAGAGCGCCGAAGCAGATGCCAAGCCTGGGGCCGCAATGGCAAGGGCAATCAGGGAGAGTGTGAGGGGTTTGCGAACGGTCATGGTGTGAATCCCTTGATTCGAATGAGCCATCGGCGATCTGCCGCGGCTATGCCTTTCGACACGGGGGTACTGTAGAAATCGGCGCGCGACAAGGCGCCAACAGCCAGATGACAAATTCGTAATCTACGAACAGGCGGCATTCTTCGAGAATGGCACCATGAAAATTCTGCTCATTGAAGACGAAGTCAAGCTTGCCGAGTACCTGCGCAAGGGCCTCGGAGAGGTCGGCTATGTGGTGGACGTCGCCCATAACGGCGTGGACGGCCTACACATGGCCCTTGAAGGTGGCCACGATCTGCTAGTGCTGGATGCGATGCTCCCAGGTATCGACGGCTTCAGCCTCCTGGCGGCCTTTCGCAAGACCAAGCAGACTCCCGTCTTGATGTTGACAGCCAGGGTCAGTGTCGAGGATCGGGTACTGGGACTTCAGACGGGTGCCGACGACTATCTGGTCAAGCCCTTTGCGTTTTCCGAGTTGAGCGCCCGCATCCAGGTTCTGCTCAGGCGCACCCAAGGTGCGCGGGACGCGGCAGAGCCCACACAACTGCGTTTGGCCGACCTGGAGGTCGACCTGGTGCGGCGCAAGGCGTCTCGAGGCGGTCAGCGCTTGGAGTTGACTGCCAAGGAGTTCCTGCTGTTGACCCTTTTTCTGAGAAGGAAGGGAGAAGTGCTGTCCCGCACGGAGATCGCCGAGCAGGTCTGGGACATGAATTTCGACAGCGATACCAACGTGGTGGAGGTCGCCATCCGGCGCCTGCGCACCAAGATCGACGTGCCCTTTGACTCCGCGCTGCTGCACACCATCCGCGGCATGGGGTACGTCATGGAAGAGCGCAACGGATGAAGGCCCTGGTCCAACATCGCTCGTTGCGCCAGCGGTTGTCCTGGTGGCTGGCACTTCAGAGCTTTGCCGGACTCGGGCTGGTCTGTCTGGCCGTCTACCTAGTGACCGAATTCAACTTCCGAGACCGGCAGGAGGAAACGCTGGCGCAAAAGGAGAACGTCATCCGGCACTTGCTGGTGGATGGCAAGGAGCACGGGAATTCAGAAGACCTCGCTCACAAACTCGATGATTTCCTGGTGGGGCACGGAGATCTTTCGCTTGAAGTAGCGCAGGCCGATGGGGCCGTCCTCTACGCCCATACCCGCAACCCGAATGCGAAGACAGTCTGGCGCCAGCGGCAGTTCGAGGTGGCACAGGCTACGGGCCAGACGCCCCCAACGAGTTTGCGTGTGCGGCTGTCGCTGGACATCCAGACCGACAACCAGTTGCTGCACCGGCTTGCAGTCACGTTGCTGGTGGCAGCCATTGGTGGAGCCGTCGTGGTTTCGCTGGGCGGCTTTTCGCTGGTCAACCTGGGCCTGGCGCCCGTTCGAAGACTGGCCAGCCAGACGCGCGCCGTGTCGGCGGACAATCTGCACCAGCGGCTCGATGGCGCGGAGCAGCCCCTTGAACTCGTGCCGCTGATCGACCAGTTCAATGCACTCCTGGCTCGAATCGAAAAGGCCTACTCCCAGATGGAGGGCTTCAATGCGGACGTGGCGCACGAGTTGTGCACGCCTTTGGCCACGCTCATTGCCAACAATGAACTGGCGCTGCGGCGCCCCGAGCAGGCGGATATTCGCGAGGTCCTGGCGTCCAATCTGGAGGAGTTGCATCGCCTGACAGGTATCGTCAACGACATGCTCTTCCTGTCCCAGGCGGATCGGGGCGTGGGGGCGCGTCGCGCGCCCGTGGCGAGCTTGGCATCGGTGGCGGCCGACGTGCTGGACTACCACGAGGCAGCGCTGGCCGAGGCGGGTCTCACCGCGAAAGTGGTCGGCGATGCGCATGGCTCCTTCGACGTGCCGTTGTTGCGCCGGGCCTTGTCCAACTTGCTGGGAAACGCCACTCGCTACGCCAGCACTGGCTCCATCGTCCAGATCAACCTGAGAACTGTTGCGGAGGACCGCGTGCTGCTCAGTGTCACCAACTACGGCAACACTATCGATCCCGAGCTACTTCCGCAGCTGTTTGACCGATTTTTCCGGGCGGATCCTGCTCGCAGCCATGGGCAGAGCAACCATGGTCTGGGCTTGGCCATAGTAGGAGCGATTGCCCGCATGCACCAAGGCAAGCCAGTGGCCCGGTCAGAGAATGGGGTGACGAGTGTCGGAGTAGAAATTCGCGCTCACTGAAGGACGCTGTCCCCGGTGATCCCGCGCACGACCAACCGTGCTGACCTTGCCTCGTTGGAGCAGCGCAGGGGTTCTCGCGGAGAACTCAAACGAAGTTCTCTAGCTACTTACTCCGATGAAGGCCGCACAGCCAGGGCGCCGCGGATGTCTGCAGGTTTGGGTATTGCGGCGTGCCTGGCCCTGTTGGTAGTGACGTTGTCTTCTCAAGCCGATACTCATCGGCAAGATGTCCACCCAGCGAAATGAGGCGCTAGAATCCGCGCAAATGTGGCTAGCCACTGCATTTGTACTGCGAATCTGGAGCCAGCTACTACAACCGGCGCGAGGTGCCGCGGCGCTGGTGGGACTGAACTGGGTCCGACCATTTCTCCCTTTGGCCTCTTGGCCTCTCGCTGTCGACGGCAGGCCCTGGCCGTATCGGCCGTTTTGCCAAGAGCTGTTTCTGGTCGAGGGAAAGACCGGACTGGACGCGGTTTCGGCAACGCGTCTTCGCAACCGTATACACAGCTTGTAATTTCCCCAAGCCACGGCGCAAGAAATCAGAGTCGTTTGCTTGCCCGCTGCTTGGCAACAACGCCGATTTCACGATGCGCACTAGGCGGATGGGCCTCGCTGGGCTGCACTGCGGGCATGTGGTTATGTTGAAGTGCAGCGATGGCCAGGCCGCCCAAGATGCCGCATTCACCGGCGAGGTGGCCCGGCGAGCACTGCTGCTGCAAGCTGCGCAATTCCGCTTCCAATGCTTGGAGTTCCCGTATGCGTGAGACGACGTGCCCGATGTGTTCTTGAAGAAGCGCATCCACTGCACCGCAATTTTCATCCGGGGCGTCCTTGAAATGCAACAACACCCGGATTTCATCGAGCGTCATGTCCAGGCAGCGGCAATGGCGGACAAAGGCCAAGCGCTCGATGTGGCTGCTGTCGTAGACCCTGTAATTGCTTTGGGTGCGCGTCGCGATCGGCAGAAGGTTCTCGCGCTCGTAGTAGCGGATGGTCTCGGTCTGTGTGCCGGTGGCCTTGGCAAGTTCGCCGATTTTCATGGAGCGTCCTTCGCAAAAAGTCTGTTTTACGTAGGACAAGCCAACGACATCCGGCAAGCCGCTTGACTTTAAGGTCACTACAGGGTTTCCAATTAGGCCATGAAACCAGAAACCAGCATTTCTCAAAGCGTTGTTGACACCTGCTGCTCCTCGGGCTGTTCCAGTTCCCCCGCTGCGGTCCCTACCGCCGCGAGCAGCCCGGGCCAAGGCAAGCTGTTCCGAATCGCCACCATGGACTGCAGCGCCGAAGAGTCGGAGATCCGGCGGGCGCTGGAACCTCTGGAGGGAATCCGGTCTTTGGGCTTTCAGCTCAGCGCGCGGACTCTGAAGATCGATGCCCAGGAGGGTACGTATCCGTTGGCCCTGGAATCCATCCGAAAAGCGGGCTTCGATCCACAGCCAGTGGCCAGCTCCGAGGGCGGACAGGCGGGCGGAACAGCCGAAGACCACGACCATGGGCATGGTTTTGCAGGCGGCATCTCCCGGTTGGTGGCTGCGCTGGTGTTCGCGACTGGGGCTGAGGTTCTATCGTTCTTTGCACCCGACCAGATGGCCTGGAAGGTGGCCGGCATGGCGATTGCTGCGCTGGCCATCTGGCTGGCGGGGATCGACACCTACAAAAAAGGCATTGCGGCACTGCTGCGCGGCAAGCTCAACATCAATGCGCTGATGTCGGTGGCCGTCACGGGCGCATTCCTCATCGGTCAGTGGCCTGAGGCCGCCATGGTGATGGCCCTGTACGCGATTGCCGAACTCATCGAGGCCAAGGCAGTGGACCGGGCCCGTAACGCCATCAAGGGCTTGCTGGAATTGGCGCCCGAAGAGGCATTGGTTCTGGGAGTCAATGGGTCGTGGTCCCCTACACCGGTGGCTTCGGTGGCAATTGGAGCAACCGTGCGCATCAAACCAGGCGAGCGGGTGCCACTGGACGGCAAGGTGACCAAGGGCAACGGGGCCATCAACCAGGCCCCGGTGACTGGAGAGAGCATCCCCGTGGACAAGGCGCCTGGCGACCAGGTGTTCGCCGGTACCATCAACGAGACCGGCGAGCTGGAGTTTGAGGTCACCGCCTTGTCCAGCAACACCACCTTGGCCAGGATCATCCAGGCCGTGGAGCAGGCGCAAGGCACTCGAGCACCGACGCAGCGCTTCGTCGACCGCTTCGCCTCGATCTACACCCCTGCTGTCTTCGCCATTGCCGTGGCGGTTGCGGTCCTGACCCCTTTCCTGATGGGCCTGACCTGGCTGGAGGCGATCTACAAGGCCTTGGTGCTGCTGGTCATCGCCTGTCCATGTGCACTGGTCATATCCACACCCGTCACGGTGGTCAGCGGATTGGCCGCGGGAGCGCGCCGCGGGATCCTGATCAAGGGCGGAACCTACCTGGAAGACGCCCGGCTCCTCAAAGCGGTTGCGCTGGACAAAACCGGCACCATCACCGAGGGCAAGCCCAAGCTGGTGAAGTGGCAGGTGTGGGGTGCCGGCGATGAGTCCGCAATCCAGCAAATGGCTGCCAGCCTGGCGGCCCGATCCGATCACCCGGTTTCCAAGGCGATTGTTCAGGGCCTGGATTCGAAAGGCCCAGAGGCTGAGAACTTCAAGGCCTTGCCCGGGCGCGGTGTCGAGGGCATGGTCAATGGTGCGCGCCTGGTGCTGGGCAATCACCGGCTGATCCACGAGCAAGGGTTGTGCGGCCCGGAACTGGAGGCGGAGCTGGCTATCCACGAAAAGCAAGGCCGCACGGTAACTCTCCTTGCGGACGAATCTCGCGTCCTGGCGCTCTTCGCGGTAGCGGACACCATCCGCGAGACCTCAAAGCAGGCCATCGTCGATCTCAAGGCATTGGGAGTGACCTCGGTGATGCTGACCGGCGATAACACGGCCACTGCAAAGGCCATCGCAGCGCAGGCCGGCATTGATGATGCCCGCGGAGATCTGTTGCCCCACGCCAAGCTTGATGCCATCAAGGAGATGCAAAAGCGCTATGGCGCCACCGGCATGACCGGCGATGGCATCAATGACGCGCCGGCGCTGGCGCAGGCCGACATCGGCTTTGCCATGGGGGGGGCCGGAACCGACACGGCGATGGAAGCGGCCGACGTGGTCATCATGAACGATGACCTGCAGCGCGTCGCCGAGACCGTGCGCCTGTCCAAGCGCACCCATGCCGTTCTCTGGCAGAACATCACCCTGGCGCTGGGTATCAAGAGCGTTTTTCTGGTGATGGCGGTGGTCGGCACTGCGACCATGTGGATGGCAGTGTTTGCGGACATGGGGGCCAGCTTGCTGGTGGTGGGCAACGGCCTGCGCCTGCTTCGCGGTACGCGGGTGGAGTCGGCTTCCAAGGCCCTGCCTATGCAGCCTAAGGAACATGCACATTCCCACTAGTGATTATTCGCTCAGCGTACCTGTTGCCCAGGAACCCCGTTCGTCAGGCACTTGTTCAGTGTAGGCTGAGCGGCTTAGGGGCTTGACATCGGTCAAGGGGATGCCCGATGTTCATTTGGCGGCCTTGAGACATAGGTCTGCCAGTTACTTGGCGCCAACGCAGATCAAAGGCTACCCGTTCCCAAAGAAAGTGGAAGTCTTGTCCACCTTGAGAGCAATCAAGTTCTATACATTCTGCTGCTGCAGGGCTTCCAGGGCTCGGGCAGCCATGTCAGCCCGAGCCCTCGTCATACCCGGTCCCCACTGTAGGCCTCCAGCGGGTCACCGCCCGTGCATGGATCTTGGCTTTCGCATCAACACATAGGCCGCAGGAATCACGAACAAGGAGAGCAGCGGCGCCGTCACCATACCGCCCAGCATGGGGGCCGCGATGCGGCTCATGACCTCCGAGCCAGTCCCGCTGCTCCACACAATGGGTACCAAGCCCGCCAGGATGACAGCCACGGTCATGGCCTTGGGGCGCACGCGCAGCACAGCACCTTCACGGATCGCCTCCAGCAGCTCTTCCAGCGTGGGCTGCCTGCCGTCTGGACATCTCTCTGCGAGTGCGTGCTTGAGGTAGATGAGCATGACCACCCCGAACTCTGCCGCGACCCCCGCCAGGGCGATGAAGCCCACACCGGTGGCGATGGACAGGTTGTAGTTCATCAGGTACAGGAACCAGATGCCCCCAGTGAGCGCAAATGGCAGCGTCGCCATGATCAGTCCCGCCTCGCCCATGCGCGAGAAGGTCAAATACAACAGCACGAAGATGATCAGCAAGGTGGCAGGCACCACTACTTTCAGGCGGGCATTGGCCCGCTCCAGGTACTCGAACTGGCCTGAGTACGTGATGCTGACTCCGGGCTCCAGCTTGATCTGGCGGCTCACCGCATCGCGCAGGTCATTGGCCACCGATGCCAGATCACGCCCCCGCACATCGACATACACCCAGCCCGACGGGCGGGCGTTCTCGCTCTTGAGCATGGGGGGGCCGTCGGTGATGGAGATGCTGGCCACCGTACCCAGCGTGATCTGCTGCCCCATGGGCGTGGAGATGGGCAACTGGGCCAGGCGTTCTGGGGAGTCTCTCCACTCACGCGGATAGCGCAGGTTGATTGGGAAGCGGGCCAGGCCCTCGACCGTTTCCGAGACGTTTTCACCGCCAATGGCCCCGGAGACCACGGCCTGGATTTCGCTTACGTTCAGCCCGTAGCGCCCTGCGGCCGTGCGGTCGATGCGGACATCGACGTAGCGCCCCCCCGTCAGGCGCTCTGCCAACGACGAAGTCACTCCCGGAATGCCCTTGGCGACCTGCTCGACTTGGGCAGCGATCCCGTCGATCACCTTCAGGTCGTTGCCGGTCACCTTGACCCCGATGGGACTCTTGATGCCGGTGGCCAGCATGTCAATCCGGTTGCGGATGGGTGGAATCCAGATGTTGGACAGGCCAGGAATCTTGACGGCCTTGTCCAGCTCCTCGATCAGACCCTCGGGCGTCATTCCTGGACGCCATTGGTCTCTGGGCTTGAGCTTCACCGTGGTCTCGAACATTTCCAGCGGGGCCGGATCCGTGGCGGTCTCCGCGCGGCCCGCCTTGCCGAAGACGCGCTCGACCTCGGGAACCGTCTTGATCATCCGGTTGCTCAGTTGCAGAAGCTCCGTCGCCCGCTGTGCCGACAGGCCCGGGAGCGCCGAAGGCATGTACAGCAGATCGCCTTCATCGAGCCTGGGCAGGAACTCGCCCCCCAGCCGCGAGAGGGGCCAGATCGTGGTCGTCAGCGCTAGCACGGCGATGACCAGGGTAGATTTTGGGCGGTGCAGAACCCACTCCAGGCAAGGCCGGTACAAGGCGATCAGCGCGCGCGTGATCGGGTTCTTTTGCTCATCGGGGATACGGCCCCGGATCCAGTAGCCCATCAGGACCGGAATCAGCGTGACCGAGAGACCCGCTGCTGCTGCCATCGCGTAGGTCTTGGTGAACGCCAGCGGTCCGAACAGGCGGCCTTCCTGTGCTTCCAGCGTGAAGACGGGCACGAAGGACAAGGTGATGATGAGCAGCGAGAAGAACAACGCGGGGCCTACCTCCTCGGCGGCTTCGGTGATTACCTTCCAGCGCTCTTCCCCCACCAGTTGGCGGTCGGGATGCTTGTGCTGCCAGGCCTCCAGCTTCTTGTGGGCGTTCTCGATCATCACCACGGCCGCATCGACCATGGCGCCCACGGCAATCGCAATCCCGCCCAGGGACATGATGTTGGCGTTGATGCCCTGGTAGCGCATCACCAGAAACGCCGCCATGATCCCCAGAGGCAGAGAAATGATGGCGACCAGTGCCGAGCGCAAGTGCCAGAGGAACAAGACGCAGACCACAGCCACCACGATGAACTCCTCCACGAGTTTGGTGGTGAGGTTCTGGATCGCCCGCTCAATGAGTGCGCTGCGGTCGTAGGTGGTGACGATTTCCACGCCCTGGGGCAGGCTGCTTTGTAGCTCACTGAGCTTGGCCTTGACGGCTTTGATGGTTTCCTGGGCATTCTTGCCCGAGCGCAGGACCACCACGCCACCGGCCACCTCGCCCTCGCCGTCGAGTTCGGCGATGCCGCGCCGCATCTCCGGCCCGATCTGGAGCGTTGCCACATCGCCCAGGCGCACCGGAATCCCGGCGCGCGACACCAGCGGGATGGCCCGAAAGTCATCCAGCGTCTTGAGATAGCCGCTGGCCCGCACCATGTACTCGGCCCCGGACAACTCCAGCACCGAACCGCCCGTTTCCTGGTTGGCTCCCATGATGGCCTCGCGCACCTGCCCCTGGGTCAGCCCTTGGGCTGCGAGCTTGATCGGATCAAGCACCACCTGGTACTGCTTGACCATGCCGCCCACCGACGCCACTTCCGCGACATTGGGCAGGCTCTTGAGTTCGAATTTCAGGAACCAGTCCTGCAGGGCCCGCAGCTGGGCCAGGTCGTTCTTACCGGTGCGGTCTACCAGCGCATATTGGTAGATCCAGCCGACCCCGGTGGCGTCGGGGCCAAGCGACGACTTGGCCGTGGCGGGCAGTCGCCCCTGCACCTGGTTCATGTACTCCAGCACGCGGGAGCGCGCCCAGTACAGGTCCGTGCCGTCCTCGAACAGGATGTAGACAAAAGAGTCGCCAAAGAACGAGAAGCCGCGCACTGTCTTGGCGCCCGGGACGGACAGCATGGTGGTGGCCAGCGGGTAGGTCACCTGGTTTTCCACGATCTGCGGCGCCTGGCCGGGATAGGAGGTACGGATGATGACCTGGACATCCGACAAATCGGGGAGCGCGTCCACGGGGGTGCTGCGCACGCCCCACACGCCCCAGGCCGTGAGCATCACGGTCGCCAGGAGAACCAGGAGTCGGTTCGCCACCGACCAGCGGATCAGACGCGCGATCATGGCTTGATCCTTTCCACGGCAGTGATCACGAAGTCCTTGCCTTGCTGCTGGAAGGTGAACTTGACCTGCTGCTCCGGTTTCAGGGCCTTGGCCAGCTCCGGGTTGGCCAGCTTGAATGGCATGGTCATGCCGGGCCACTTCAGTTCAGGCACGGCCTCGTGGGTAAGGGTCAGCTCGGTTGGCGTGACCTCATCGACCACCCCTCGCACCGTAAAGCTCTTGGACGCCGGAGCCGCAGAGGCCGAGGAACCCTGTTCAGCGATGGGTTGTGCGCTGCTGCCTGGAGGCGGTGCGGGCATGATGCCTCGCAGGCTGGCTTCCGAGTCGATCAGGAACTGTGCCGAGGCGACCACCTGTTGCCCTGCGGTAAGTCCGCTTTGAATGACGAGGCGGTCATCGATTTCCGCGCCCAGTTGCACCTGGACGGGGTGGTACTTCCCGGGGCCATCCACCACGTAGACCAGCGCCCGCTTGCCGGTGCGGATCACTGCTTCGCTGGGCACCAGCAGCGCTGGTTGTGTACGTCCAGCCAGGACGATCTGTCCGGACATGCCCGCCTTCAGGCGCTGGGTGGGGTTGGGAAGCTCCAGGCGCACGCGCACTGTGCGGGTGTCCCGGTTGGCCTCTGGGAGGATGCTCACGACACGGGCTTTGAGGGTTTCGCCCGGAAACGCGGCCAGGCGCACCTGGGCGTCCTGCCCCAGTTGCAAGGGACCGCTTTGCGCTTCGGGAACGGCCGCTTCGATCCAGACGCTGGCCAGACCGTTTACGCGTACGAGACTGGCACCCGCAGAGACCGTCATGCCCTGGCGCACCATCAGTTCGGCCACCATCCCTGCTTGTGGGAAGGTCACCGTGTAGCGGCCCTGAGGTTCGCCCGTGCGCTCCACCTGGGCCACGAGCGAGGCAGGCATGCCCAGCAGTGACAACCGATGACGCGAAGCGGCCGTCAGCGACTCTTCCTTGAGCGCCCGGACAGCGAGGAACTCGCGCTGCGCAGCCACCCACTCAGGCAGCAGTAAATCGGCCAATGGCGCGCCTGCGGCCACCACGTCGCCTGGGGCCCGGGCATAGACACGCTCCACAAATCCTGCAGAACGCGCCTGGACGATACTCACATCCCGGTCATTGAGCTGGACCGTGCCCAGGACGTCCACATCGGATCCAATGTCGCGCTGCTCCACCGTGGCGGTGCGCAGGCCGAGGGCTTGCACCGCTTGTGCCGAGACATTCAAACCGGTGCTTTGTTGTGCGTCCTCATCGGCGTACTTGGGAACCAGCGCCATGTCCATGTAGGGCGACTTGCCTGGCTTGTCGAACTTCTGCGTCGGCACCATGGGGTCGTACCAGTACAGCACCTTGCGGTCGGCTTTTGCTGTTTCTGTCGATGCGGGACTGGTTCCCAGTGCGTGGTTGCTCGCGGTGCGCCATTGGGAGACGCCCCAACCGAGGGCAATGCCAGCAGCCACCAGTGCCACGGCCACAGCGGTCTTCTTGAAAACGGTATTGGTCATGTGGTTCTCCCTTCAGTCCGCGATCAGGCTGTTCAGACGGGCAATCACGGTGTCCCGCTGCGCCTGCAGATCAATGAGCCGCCAGTGCGTCTCCCGCACTTGGGCCCTGGCCGCCAGCACGGCGCTCAAGTCGCCTTTGGCAGACTGGTAATTGGCCAACGCGAGTTCGGCACGCCCCTGTGCCAAGCCCATGCCCGCCGATTGCAGCCGCTCGATCTGACTGTTCAGTGCCGCCAGCTCTGAGGCGCTGTCCTCCAGCTCCTGCAGGTGCCTGCGGGTCACGTCTTCCTGCTCGGCGTCCAGGCGCTGCAGCTCCAGCTGCTTGGCCTTGATCTGGGGTCCCTGGCGCCGCTCCTGTTGCCAGGGAAGGTCAAAGGTCACCTGGAAGGACACCATGTCGCCCCAGCGTCGGTCGCGGCGGCTGTAGGCGACTTCCCAGGACCAATCACCCTTGGTTTCTGCTTGGGCTTCGCGCGTTTCCGCCAAGGCCATGGCCTGCATGGCGGGGTACTGCGCAAGTTCCGCGTGGCGGTGTACCTCAGACCGCAGTTGATCCAAGGGGCGGCTCAGCGGCCCAGGAGTTCCCTGTAGCGCCTCGTCGGCGCGAGCGCCAACCCAGCGCCGCAACATCGCCCTGGCCTTGGATCGGTCCCGCTGCAGATCGTCCCTGCGATCCGACAGCGCAAGCGCCTCCTGCCTGGCCATCAGCAAGTCTGCGGCCTGGGCCGTGCCTCCGGCGATGCGGGCGGGCAGGCTGTCCTGCAGGCGCTGGTTCTCACTCAGTAGACCGGTGAGTACCTGGTCACGTTGCTCGATAGCCTGGGCCAGGATCCACGCTTGACTCAGTTCCTGGCGGATCTGCAGGCGCTGGACCGCCAGGGTGGCGCGTTCGCGTTCCACCTTGGCCTCGGCACCGGCGATCTGGGCATCGCGCTTGGCCCGGTTGGGCACCTCCTGCATCAGCGCCAGGCGCTGCATGGTCATGGACTCACGCGTGAGGCTGAAGCGGTCCATGCCGCTGATGGGAAAGTTCTCGATACCGACCGAGAGCTTGGGATCCGGAAGCGTTCCCGCCGCCTGCCGGGTGCTGGTGGCTGCGTCAATCTGCAGCCGCTGGGCCGTGATGCGAGGGCTGTGCTGCTCCGCCAGATCCAAGGCCTCTGCAAAGCCCAGGGCGTGGGCCTGGTTGCCAGCCAAGCCGATGCTGGTCAACAGGACCCCGAGAGCGCCCAGACGCAGATGGTGGAGGCTGTGCACCTGGATGCGCTGCGAGATGGGATGAATGCGCTGGTGCGCAGACAGGCGCTCGCAGGGAGCGCCGAAGGAGATGATGGGCATGGTGGTCCTCGAAATGAAGGGGCACGAAGTCAGACTTGCGCAAACGCT
The DNA here is from genome assembly GCF_025246485.1 of Acidovorax sp. K2F. Lineage (NCBI taxonomy): Bacteria > Pseudomonadati > Pseudomonadota > Betaproteobacteria > Burkholderiales > Comamonadaceae > Acidovorax > Acidovorax sp. K2F. The sequence continues at coordinate 54 of NZ_JAOBSQ010000021.1, read as the reverse complement.
GCAAGGCAGCGCGCAAGGCGTGCACGATCAATTCCGAAAGACCTGATGGGTTAG
>NZ_JAOBSQ010000020.1:0-1151 GCF_025246485.1 Acidovorax sp. K2F | reverse complement strand
GGCAACGCTGATTAAGGTCCACCATTGAGAGGGGTCAAACGTTATCCGCAGATGAAGCAGCAGACCTTGGCAATGGCCGCAGATCAAGACAACGGATTCGAGCATTCGCGCAAACCCACCCGACGCGAAGAGTTCTTGCGGACCATGGAGACAATAGTGCCATGGGCCGCTCTGTGCCAGGTGATAGAGCCGCACTACCCCAAAGCAGGCAACGGCCGCCCGCCCATTGGCCTTGAGCGCATGCTGCGCATCCATTTTCTTCAGCACTGGTTCAACCTGGCCGATCTGGCGTGCGAGGAGGCTCTGTATGACAGTGCCAGTCTGCGCCGCTTTGTGGGGATTGACCTGGGCCGCGAACGCGTGCCCGACGCCACCACGCTGCTGAAGTTTCGCAAACTGCTCAATGAGCAAAAACTGGGTGAAGCCCTGTTTGCCAAGGTAGGCCAGCAATTGCAGGAGCGCGGCTTCAAGGTCAACACCGGCACCATCGTGGATGCCACCATCATCGCCGCGCCCAGTTCTACCAAGAACGCCGACAAGGCGCGCGATCCCGATATGCACCAGACCCGCAAAGGCCAGCAGTGGTATTTCGGCATGAAGCTGCACATTGGCGTGGACAGCCAAAGCGGGCTGGCGCACAGCGCCGTGGTGACGGCGGCCAACGTGCATGACAAACACCCGCTGCCCGATCTGCTGCATGGCAACGAGCAGCGCGTGTACGGCGACTCGGCCTACGCCAGCCAGAAGGCTCTGATCCGGGGCAAGGCGCCCCAAGCCAAAGACTTCACCAACCAGCGCACCCGCCGTGCAGGCGAGGTGGACGAAGTTCAGCGGGCCAAGAACCGCAACAAGTCACGCATCCGCGCTCGGGTAGAGCATGTGTTCGGGGTGGTCAAGCGCCTGTGGGGATTCACCAAGGTGCGCTACCGCGGGCTGCAGAAGAACGCCACACGCGCATTCACGGCCTTGGCGCTGGCCAACATTTTCCTTGCCCGAGGGCGACTGCAGGGACAGGTGCGCCCGTAAGGGTGGAAATCGGGCCTCAAGGCCCTGCGAACGGCCCAAATGGGCGGCGCAAGAGGCCACAAAATCCAAAAAATGGCGTCTTCCGCGTTCGCGCGGGAAATTTCGAGGGCTTGTTCAGCGTAGCC
>NZ_JAOBSQ010000002.1:0-38190 GCF_025246485.1 Acidovorax sp. K2F | reverse complement strand
TTAGATTCCGAACCACATGAGCCGCTTCCCAACGAATCGAGGCCTCAGGTGATGCCAACGCGGCCCAAACGTACCCGGCAACGTTCGCTTCGAGAGTCGCCTCAGGACTCAGCTCTGGCTTCCAAGGACCGTCACCGTCGGTTGGCCGCATGGCGCCGTCGAGAAGCTCAAGTCCATAAGCAAGCGCAGCTTGGGATTCGCTCGGTGTCATGGTCTCGGAGAGCAAGTTAACAACCCTGAAGAGATCCTGGGTGTCTAGCATCACATGCGACTTGCCGATTGCGTCAAGTGCATGCGCACAAAGCTCAGGTCGCGAGCACCCCGACAGATGGCTGGCCAAATCAAGTGGCAACCGTTCATAGAACGTGCCCGGAGCCAGTTCGAGGCAATGTGCCGCTACGACGCCTCTTATCAACGAGCGCAGCGCCGGCCTGACTGAGATGCGGGTGAGCCACTCCTCGGGGATCGATGAAAGCACTCTGCGGTAGTCCCAAAGGTCCAACTCAGTGAAGGACTCCAGCGCTGTAACTATCGCGGCCTCTTCCCCCGGTTGCACGTGTGCAAGCGCCCGAGTCAAGAACTCAGAGACATTGTTACGTTCGGACTGCCCTCTGTAGTTTGCGTACGCCGCTTGCAGATCCATATGGTCATGCAGTTTGCGCTGTCCAAACACGCGGCTCCAGTCAGGGCGAGCCTCTGGTCCGGCTGCACGGACAACTACAGGCTCTCCCTGGGCGCCTCCTTGGTTTTCAGCAGCCTGGCGCTGTGCTTCGCGCGCAATCTCTAAATCGATGTCGTCGAGAGCTAGTCCATAGGCAACGGCTACCTTCCTGATTGCGAGCCACGTCTCAAGTGTGTGAGGCTCCAATCGAACCTTGTCTAGATAGAACTCTGCAGCCTTCACCTTGTCTGATCGCTCTTCGAGACCGTCAAGAATCAAGGAGAGGTGAGGCGCATAGTCCCAGTCGGCACGAAAACCAATCAGAGACAGTGCGATCCATGAATTCAGGCGCCCTGACCTCAGAAGATGCTCGACTGCAACGGGCAACAAGCGTCGCCAACGACCGAAGCGACGATCTCTCCAGCGGCTAAGAATCGCAACAGCCGAGTTCGGGCAAAGCGATATAACTGCCTCGACGCTTCTTTCCCAATCGAAGTGCTTGTCTCGGTCCACATAGTCGTAGATCAGCTCAGCTGCTCGTGCCGTCCGGTACGCGAGCTCGGCTTGAGGATGCGCTGCATCCGCCGCGTTCTCCGCAAGACTTAGCAGCGATGTCCACCGTGTAAGGCACTCGTCTCCGACCCGATTGGCAATATCGATAGCGGTCTTGAACAGCTGGTTCGCCTCGGGCGTGCTCACAGGGATGACTGCGCGACAAAGCGCCACTAGGGCCCCAGCCGTCGATGCGGCGTCGTCACGTTCACTGACCAAGCGTGCGAACTTTGCGGCCGTCTGTTGGAGTGCTAGGTTGGGGGAACCAACACGGCGGGCCGCAAACCAGATGAGGCGCGTAGTCGTCGGCGTGGCTAGTGGGTGGCGCAATCCCTCGACCCAAGAGATCAAGTCAGTCCACGAACTTTCATGCGCGGCTTGACTAGCGCACAAGACCTCCGCCCACACTTCGGCAATCTCGTCCGCAGTCGTCGGTTCCTCGCGGTAGCTGGAGCCTTCAGCCTTTCTAGATTCGGCCAGCGCGTCAGCACAACTGCGATCTAGATCAGCGGCTGCCTGTGCCGACAAGTGCAGCGATGCCCACAGGCGGCCCCATGGCAGTAGTGCTCCAACCGACTCCCTGAACTCCCGAACTTCACGTGGCCCTTCACCTCCGCGCGCCTTCTCGTGGGCCTTCTTGATCTCGGCATCAGCTAGGTCCATCACCTGGAGGTTGGTTCCTTCCAGCTTCTCCAGGAGGGCATGAATCCGAAGCAGATGAACTCTTCGGCCACCGTATCGAGACATGCTTCCCCGAGGCAACTCATGCGGATAGTGGCGCCGCAGCGCTTCTGCAATTTTGGCGGTCGGAATTATTTGATAGTGCAGCGCTGCACAGACTAGGGCGGCAACTGCTGCATCCTCAAAGCCGTTGGTCTTCCAGTGCGCCGTGTCCCGGATGTTGAGATACCGTCTGCTGCAAACCCTGGCTGCCCGCTTGACCACGTCCACGGATGGTCGAAGGCCGACTGTCTGCAAGACGGCAGTCATGGCAAGCGCCAAGCCAACGTCTCGAATACCAGCTGTCGCGATGGCATTGATGTCCGAGAAGCGGCCAAGGTCGGCGAGCCGCGCTGCAACCAAAAGACCAACACGAAATGCCACTGATCTAGGGCTCCAGCTCGATAGTTCGCGAGCGCAAGCTTTGGGCCCATGAACGTTCAACTGAGCGATGGCAAGCTCGGCTATGTATGCGTCGTCGATTTGAGTCTTCCGGCGCTCCTCGGACGGCAATGACGACCAATGTCGCAGCCAGTCACGTGCGATTCGAAGGCGACTGCGAGCGTCGGGCTGAAGCTCACGTCGACCGGAGAGGAAGCTTGCCTCGTAGGCGTAGTGCTCGCCAAGCCACTTGCCGCGAAACGCTCGCCTTGACACCAGTTCAAGCATCCGGTCCGGCTCAATGAAGGTGGCAGCCAGGTCAGTGTTTTCCGACAGTAGGCGCTGCTGACGCTCGTCTGCAGCCGCTTCCCCAGCTGCCTTTTGCGCAATCTTGCTGGCATCGAGATGCCGGCCGCTTCGAAGACACGCCTTCAGGGCGAATTGCAGGCGTTGTAGTTCGAGGTCGCGTCTTTCAAGGGGGTTGTCTTCTGGCAGCGCCTTCGACGTAAGCGCGAGGTCCACCAACTCCGCGACTTGGCCCGCCTCAAGCATGAGTTGAGGCAGCACTGAAGCCACATAGACACTCTGACGTGCCAACGGCTGCAATGCGCGCAGGTAGTCAACCAGCGCAGCGCCCGTCGCACGAAATCTCCCTTGAAACCACGTCTCTGTGGGTTCGTCAATGAACTGCAGCAAGTCGCCGCGCAACAGAAGCGGGCGTTGAAGATCATTGACAAAACTCCGCACGACCGAAACAGGCACCGAGGCGATCGTCGACACGACACCCAGAGGAATGAGCGGTCGCAACGTGGCCATCGCCTGACATACTCGATCGATCGACTCTGCACCTGAGGCGCCAGCCTCGTCTCTGACTCGCGCAACTGCTTGCTCAAGAAGGTTCTCAATCAGGGTTTGAACAGTCGTCGGACTCGGGCCAAGGGCCCGCAGAATTTCAGGCACCGTCCTGTGGGCGGCTAACGCGGCGGCTTGAACTCTCGGGTTGTGTGAACTCAGGCGATGAAACTCGTCGACATCCTGATCCGACGCATTGGGGAAGACCTGCCGTAGATTACTTTGTGTCTCTTGCCTACTGAATGGTCGAAGTTCAACCGTACGACAGCCAGCCGGTGGGTTGAGCAGTGCGACTCGGTATGGTCGGCAGAGCACAACCACGCATACGCCATCAGGAATCTGTTCTCGTAGGAGGTCACGAGCAAAGGAGTGCCCATCTGAGTTGTCCTGCGCAGCCATCTCTGCGTTGTCAGCTGCGTCGACAACTATCCACAGGACAGCGTCCGACGACCGCGCTCGAAGGGACTGCACGGCCTGAGCCAGCCGCGCCAAGAACGCCCGCGTGTAGGCTGTGCTGTCAGCATTTCCTGATGGAACCAATGGATCGCACAGTGTTGCGCCCGCCAGTTCATTGGCGATCTGCACCAGCGCATCCTTGTGGCGATGCCGAAACCCGCTCGGTGATCTGTATGCGCCATTGCCAAAGCAGTCATACACGACGGCGTGCGACCCGCTTGGCAGATGCAAGGGCAACCTCAGAGCCAAGACGGACTTGCCGACGCCGCCGTCGGCTTGAACGATCAGGCACCGACCGACACACTCAACAATCACCCGCGCCAGTTCGGCCTCTTGCTCTCTAGGCACAACGCGAGCGGGAGGTTCGATGAGACAGCGCGCCGGAAAGAGGTCATCCTCGCTGCGGCCAATAGACTTCAGTACATCGAACTTGGTGATCTGCGGCGTCCCGGTGAACTCACTCGTCGCCTTGCGCGTGACGAGGTCCTTGAGTTGAAGAGGCGCCTCAGAGTCAGCCCCCGGAAGGTATCGTCGCAATCCTTGGGCAAGTAGTCGACGCTGCTCCAAGAACCCTTTTTGTTCTGGCTCTAGTCGAAGGAGGCCGCAGACCTCTGCAAGGTCGGCTCCCTTCAGGTCGCAGTACGCTTCGAGGAATGCGAATACCTCTGGGTGACGCGGTGAGTGGCTCCTCGCGGCATCCTCGATTGTTTCTTCGACATTCCGTGAGATAGGTCTGTTCGTGACGAAGTGCAGCTCTAGCCAGCCGGTCAATGGCAAGCCGACGCGTTCCTTCTTTAGTGCGACGCAGCGTTTCGCAAAGCCACTTAGCGTCTTCTTCAGGCCACTGATAGTCCACTCTTCCGAAGCGTGCTTGGTCGAGTGCTTCAATTGCATGTACTTCAAGAGCCTGGCAGTGGAAAGCTCTTGGCTGCCGTAGTACTCGCCTACATCTATCACCTCTTCGCCGGCATCAACGGTCTGACCGTCTCCGCCCTCCTGCGATGAAGCTCCTTCAATCGACACCGCTACTAGGTCTGAACTGAGGGACAAAAGCCCCAGACACCTCTGTGCGGCCCACAGGTAGTGGAACTGATCACCATCTCGACTTGACCTGACGAGTTCGCTGTCACTCATTTTTCATCGCCCGGACTGCGAACGATGGGATTCGTCGGCAGGCCCGGCCAAGCGCGCGGTCATTGCCGTGCCCTTGGCCTGGAAAGTGTCTGAGACGTACCTGCCGAAAATGCTGCCGAGCACCAGGCGCTTGTACTCGGCAGGATCCATGTTTGGGCGGAGCTTGACGGCGGTGGCCCAGATTGTGCGTTTGAGGTTTTCGATCATGGGTGGCGGAGTCGGCTCGCAACGAGGCGGGCATCTGGCCACATGATTACATGCGGCGGGACAATTTTCGCCGGTATACCTGCCGCACTGGCTCTTCGCTCGCATCGAACTACAGAGTCCGCCGCAATTCGATCGGCGCGTCAAGCTACTTCTCGCCTTAGTCGGTCTGCTAACGGATGAATAGCTCCTCGGCCATGTCCGCTGCGACAAAATGGTCGCGTTCTGGGATTCGAGTGGCGACGGCGATGTGCGACCAATCGACCGGTCTCGTATGCCGCGTTCCAGTCTTGAGCCGGTGCTCGCGAAGGTCGGCTTCACGCATCCGCCGACGTACAGGATGAAGCCATCGAATATCAGCTGTCAGCCTGAAGCAGCCCACCGCATACTTAGATACATGAACCGCCTCAAATGAGGCAGCATTCATTTCTCAATACGGAATTTCCCCGACGGACTTTATTCAGGTCCGACGCACTTTATTTGTTGGAGTCACACCGAACGCAAACGGAAGCAGCCTTGCTGTGAGTCACGGACTTCGCCAAATCGCAAAACTCACCCACTAGCCCAGCACACTGCTCCGGGCGCATGTCGGCAGAGAGTGCCAACCGCAAGTCAGCAAGGTCCAGTCTATGTTCGCAAAGTCCACTCTCTGTTATCAACAGATCTACATTCTGTTTGCAAAATCCATTCTCTGTTAGCAACAACCACAGAAACCAGTCTTTGTTAGCAACAAACATGCCTCCATCCCATGCTCCGCTACCTCACCGTCCCCGTCACTCCTTTCCAGCAGAACGCCTCCATCGTCTGGTGCGACGCCACCCGGCAGGCCGCCGTGATCGACCCAGGCGGAGACCTGGACACCTTGCTGGCAGCGGTGGAAGAACACGGGCTGACGCTGTCCCAGATCTGGCTCACCCACGCTCATATCGACCACGCCGGCGGCACGGGCGAGCTGGCCCAGCGCCTGTCGCTGCCCATCGTCGGCCCCCACCCGGGCGACCAGTTCTGGATCGACGGGCTGCCGCAGCAAAGCGCCATGTTCGGCTTTCCGCCCGCGCAGCACTTCACCCCCACGCGCTGGCTGCACGACGGCGACACCGTGCAGATCGGCAACGAGACGCTGGCCGTGCGCCACTGCCCCGGCCACACGCCCGGCCATGTGGTGTTCCACGCGCCGCAGATTGACCGCGCGTTTGTCGGCGACGTGCTGTTTGCGGGCAGCATTGGCCGCACTGACTTTCCCCAGGGCAACCACCAGCAGCTCATCGACAGCATCACGCAGCGGCTGTGGCCCATGGGCAACCAGACGGTGTTCATTCCCGGCCACGGGCCCGAGAGCACCTTCGGGCGCGAGCGGCAAAGCAATCCCTACGTGGGCGGGACCTGAGCGCAGGCCATTAACGCTCTCTTATTAATAGCACGCTAGGCATATTCCACTAACGCATCCAGCTGATTGGGCTTGAAATGGGTTGCCAGAGGCCGTCACAGGCCCTGGTTGCGTGCTCCGCGCCGCCGGGTGCCCAGCGGCGATCAGACCCCGGGATACCTGCCAGTTCGCCGCACCCCCGACACCGCCGGGGGCTACGATGGAGCGGTTTGCCACCTCTGCAGGCCGCCCGTGCCCCCGTGCCATGACCCCATCCAACGCGCCGCGCCCCCCGCTTGAACCCCAGCGCGGCTCCAGCCTCGCGGGCAAGGCCTACTGGGCCATGGTGCAGCGGGTTGCGCTGACGGCCGCTGCCATCGACGCGGGCTACATCCTGCTGTTTCTGTGGTTGGGCTCGATGCCGCTGGCGGCCGTGAATGTGCTGAGCATCGCCATGTACCTGGGCGCCTACCGGCTCATCCAGAAGCGCTACAACACCGCTGCACTGGCCCTGATCTGGCTGGAGGTGATCGGGCACTCGGCCCTGGGCTCGCTGCTAATCGGCTGGGAGAGCGGCTTTCACTACTACCTGCTGATGTTCATCCCCGCCATCGTGATCGCCAACACGCGTGGCTATGCCGCGCCCATGGTGCTGGCCCTGCTGGCCTACTACCTGGGCCTGCACATGCTGAGCGACGCCGTGGGGCCGCTGGACCCGCTGCCCGCGCACAGCGTGAAGATCGTGAACTGGGTGCACATCTGCGTGGTGTTTGCCATGTCGGCAGCGCTGTCGGCGTTCTACCGCCGCACCATCCTCATCGCCGAGGCGCGCCTGCGCAAGCAAGCCACGCGCGACCCGCTGACCGGCCTGGCCAACCGCAGCCACTTTGACGCGCAGGCCACCGAGGCGCTGGAGCGCAGCCGGCGCAGCGGTGTGCCGGTGACGCTGCTGCTGTGCGATGTGGACCACTTCAAGCGCGTGAACGACCAGTACGGCCACGCCGTGGGCGACCAGGTGCTGGTGGCCATGGGCCAGGTGCTGGCCGACAACCTGCGCGAGGGCGATGTGCTGGCGCGCTGGGGTGGCGAAGAGTTTCTGGCACTGATGCCCGCCAGCCCGCTGGACGCCGCCAGAGCCACGGCCGAGCGCATCCGTGCCGCTGTGGCCCGGGCGCCACTGCCCGTCGGCCCCGAGCCGTTGGCCCTGACGCTGTCGTTTGGCGTGGCCCTGGTGCACGGGCCCGACGACCTGCAGGCCGCCATTGCCCGCGCAGACCAGGCGCTGTATGTCGCCAAACACGCGGGGCGCAACCGGGTGCAGCTGGCGGGTGAAGACGCCACCGATGCAGTGGCGGCCAGCGCTTAAATACGCTGGCTCGGCGGTTCAACCGTTGCGGCGCGCGGCCTCGTACAGGCCTTGCACCTTAGGCACGTTCTGCTCCAGCTCGCGAATGCGCGCGGGGCCCGATGGGTGGGTGGACAAAAACGCCAGCCCGCCTTGTTTGCTGCCGCTGGCATTGCCCATCTTCTGCCACAGGCTCACGGCGGCCGACGGCTGGTAGCCCGCGCGCGCGGCCAGCTCCAGCCCCACCAGGTCGGCTTCGCTTTCGTCCGAGCGGCTGAACTGCAGCGTGAGCAACTGCCCGCCCAGACCGGCGGCCGCCTGCCCCAGGTCGCCCAGCCCCAGCAGCTGCGAGCCCAGTCGCAGCGCCAGGTTGGTGCCCTGCGTCTTGGCGATGCGCTCACGTGCGTGCTCACGCAGCGCATGGGCCATCTCGTGGCCCATGATCATCGCGGCCTCGTCGTCGGTGAGCTTGAGCTGGTCGAGGATGCCGGTGTAGAACGCAATCTTGCCGCCGGGCATGCAAAACGCATTGATCTGCGAGCTGCCGATCAGGTTGACCTCCCACCGCCACTGGCGGGCGCGGTCGTTCCAGGGCGTGGCGTACGGGATCAGCCGCTTGGCGATGGCGTGCAGGCGCTGCAGCTGGGGGTGGTTGTCGGGCGCCAGCGCGCGCTTGGCGCGGGCCTGCTCCAGCATCTGGCGGTACTGCTGGGCGGCAGACTGCTCCAGCGTCTCGGCGGGCACGAGCTTGCGCAGGCTGGATGCCGAACCCACGTCCACCTGCGCCAGCACCGGCGTGGCCGCAGCGGCGCCCGCTGCCAGCAGGAACGCGCGGCGTGCGGACCAGGGGGACGACGGCGCGACGGAAGGAGCGGGGCAGAAAAGACACATACAAGGCAATCCCAAAAGGAATAATGAGCAGCGCTGGCACACAACACACCAGAGCCTGCCGCGCAGATGGAGGCTGACAGGATGGCTACAAGGGTGCGTCGGCGATGATAGACAAAACCCCCGCTCGCCCATGTCAGACACCTCCACATCTTCCACCCCCAGCCTCGCTCCCGCTACCGCCCCGGACAAGCCCCCGCGCACCCCCTGGCTGCAAACCCTGCGCGTGTACCTGGAGCCCGCCAGCCTGCGCATGCTGACGCTGGGTTTTTCGGCCGGGCTGCCGCTGCTGCTGGTGCTGGGCACGCTGAGCTTTCGCCTGCGCGAGGCGGGCATCGACCGCAGCACCATCGGCTACCTGAGCTGGGTGGGCCTGGCCTACGGCTTCAAGTGGGTGTGGGCGCCGCTGGTGGACCGCATGCCCATCCCGGTGCTCACGCGGCTGCTCGGGCGGCGGCGCAGCTGGCTGCTGCTGGCACAGCTGGTGGTGGTGGCGGGACTCATCGGCATGGCGCTGGCCGACCCGCGCCTCACACTGGGCCCCATCGTGTGGTGCGCGCTGGCCGTGGCGTTTGGCTCGGCCACGCAGGACATTGCGCTCGATGCCTTCCGCATCGAATCGGCCGACGCCAACCACCAGGCCGCGCTGGCGGCGTCGTACCAGACGGGTTACCGCCTCGCGATGATCTGGGCCGGAGCCGGTGTGCTGTGGATTGCCGCGCGCTCCGAGGTCACGCCCGCGGCCGGCCAGGCCGTGGCCCTGGGTGCCGCCGCGTACCAGAACGGCGCCTGGCAGGCGGCCTATCTGGCCATGGCGGCGTCGATGGCCGTGGGCGTGGTCACCGTGTTGTTTTCGCGTGAGCCTGCACCCGTGGCGCTGCCCCCCGCCAAGAACGCTGCCGAGTGGATCCAGGGCGCACTGGTGGCCCCGTTTGCCGACTTCCTGCGCCGCTACGGCTGGCATGCGGCGCTCATCCTGGCGCTGATTGCCGTGTACCGCATCAGCGATGTGGTGATGGGCATCATGGCCAACCCGTTCTACGTGGACATGGGCTACACCAAGGACGAAGTGGCAGCCGTGACCAAGATCTATGGTGTGATCATGACGCTCGCTGGCGCCTTCGTGGGCGGCGTGTTGTCCATGCGCTTTGGCGTGATGCGCATCCTGATGCTGGGCGCCATCCTGAGCGCCGCCAGCAACCTGCTGTTTGCCTGGCTGGCGGGCCACGGGCACGACGTGACGGCGCTGATTGCCGTGGTGTCGGCCGACAACCTGGCCAGCGGCATTGCCTCGGCCGCGTTCATCGCCTACCTGTCGAGCCTGACCAACGTGAGCTACTCGGCCACGCAGTACGCGCTGTTCAGCTCGATGATGCTGCTGCTGCCGAAGTTCGTGGCGGGCTTCTCGGGCGACTATGTGGATGCGTTTGGCTACGCCCAGTTCTTCACCTCCACGGCACTGCTGGGGCTGCCGGTGCTGGTGCTGGTGTGGCTGGCATCGCGCATCCAGAAGGTCGGTGGCGCCTGATTCATATGTCCAGAAAGCTACAAAATCAATAGCAATTTGTGAAGCCTCTCGCCACCCGGTTTACCGGAACTTTACGGGGGCTTCAACACGGGGAGACGGCTCTACCGGACCATGAAGACAGTTTCAAAGCCTCGCTACTACACTGCCCCCATGAGCTCCCAACTGCTGATGATCGAAGACGACGCCCGCCTCGCGCAGATGGTGGGCGAGTATCTGGGCCAGTCGGGCCTGCAGGTCACGCACCGTGCCGATGGCAAAAGTGGCCTGGCGCAGCTGCAGGGCCCTGATGCCGGGCCGCTGCCCGACCTGGTGATCCTGGACCTGATGTTGCCCGACATGGATGGACTGGAGGTGTGCCGCCGCATTCGCTCGCTGCAGGGCAACGCGGCGCAGGTGCCGGTGCTCATGCTCACCGCCAAGGGCGACCCCATGGACCGCATCATTGGGCTGGAGCTGGGTGCTGACGATTACCTGCCCAAGCCCTTTGAGCCCCGCGAGCTGCTGGCCCGCATCCGCGCCATCCTGCGCCGGCGCACGGATGGTGGCGGCGCGGCAGCCGCCACCCAGGTGCTGCGCTTTGGCACGCTGGAGATCGACCGCGACGCGCGCACCGTGACCGTGGCGGGGCAGCTGGCGGACCTCACCTCGTACCAGTTCGACCTGCTGGTGGCGTTGGCCGAGCGCGCGGGCCGGGTGCTCACGCGCGACCAGATCATGGAGGCCGTGCGCGGCCGCGAGCTGGAGGCGTTTGACCGCTCCATCGACGTGCACATGGGCCGCATCCGCGCGGCCATCGAGGCCGACGCCAAGAACCCGCGCCGCATCCTCACGGTGCGCGGTGTCGGTTATGTGTTTGCCAAGCAGCAAGATTGACCGCTGACGCAGGCCCCGCTGCCTGTGCTGTCGCCCCACGCATGTCCTTGACCAACCCTTTTTCCCGCCGCCTTTATCTGCGCATCTGGCTCGCCGTGGTCGGCGGCATGGCGGTGCTGACGCTCACCGTGGGCTGGGCCTGGCGCATTGCCGAGGAACAAAAGGCCCAGAACAACCAGCCGTTTGTGCCGCCTTCGCGCGAAATGGCGGTGCGCGACCCGGCGGGCAACCTGGTGCTGCGCGGCATGGCCACGCGCCAGCCGTCCGAGCCGGGCGAGGTGGTGGAATTCCACATCGAGGCAGAAAACGGCCAGATCTTCACCCTGCAGATGGCGCCCCGCCAGCCCCGCATGGGCCGCAACGGCGGCCGGCCCGGGGGGCCCGGCCAGGACGAGGCGGCTTTCTGGACCCGTCCGCCCTTCGGCTTCTTGTGGCTGCTGGGCATCGTGGGTCTGGCGGTGGCGGTGGGCGTGTACCCCATCATCCGCCGCCTCACGCAGCGGCTGGAGGCCTTGCAGCGCAGCGTGAAGAAATTTGGCGAGGGCGACCTGTCGGTGCGGGTGCCCGAGCAGGGCCAGGACGAGGTGGCCGATCTGGCGCGCCAGTTCAACGCAGCGGCAGAGCGTGTGGAAACCCTGGTCAAGTCGCACAAGTCGCTGCTGGCCAATGCCTCGCACGAGCTGCGCTCGCCCCTGACCCGCATCCGCATGGGGCTGGAGCTGATGGGTGGCCAGCAGCCTTCCCCCGCCTTCCGCGAAGAAATCCTGCGCAACATCGCCGAGCTGGACCAGCTGGTGGACGAGATCCTCCTGGCCAGCCGGCTCGACGCGCGCGAGGCCGACGTGGGCACCGTGGAACTGGTGGACCTGATTGGCCTGGCCGCCGAGGAATGCGCGCGGGTGGACGCCGACCTGGACGTGAGCGCGAGCCCCGATTCGCTGGAGGTGCGCGGCGTGGCCAAGCTGCTGCGCCGGGCGATCCGCAACCTGCTGGAAAACGCACGCCGCTACAGCACCGGCGAGATCACCGTGGTGGTGCACCGCCGCCAGGGCCGCGCCGAGGTGCATGTGTGTGACCACGGCCCGGGTGTACCACCCGGCCAGCGCGAGCGCATCTTCGAGCCCTTCTACCGACTGCCGGGCGCCAGCGAGCGCGCGGGCGGCGTGGGCCTGGGGCTGGCGCTGGTGCGGTCGATTGCCGGCCGCCACAACGGTACCGTGCACTGCCAGGACCGTGCTGACGGCGACAGCGGCGCGTGTTTTGTGCTGGCGCTGCCGCTGGCACCATCCACGCACTGATCGGCGCCTGCATTCGCGTGCGCTCAGCGCGCTGCCGCGCGGGGCGCCAGGGGCCAGCGCCAGGCCATGGCGGCATACAGCACCGCCCCCACCCCGAGCGCTGCGGCGGCCACAGCCAGCCCGTAGACAAAGCCCTGCCCCTGCGTGGCCGCGTGGTGCAGCATCCACGCCACCATGGGCGGGCCCACGATCTGACCAATGCCGTAGGCCGCCGTGAGCAACCCCGGAAAACTGTCGCCCGCCGCAGGCCACACGCGCCGCGCCTCCTGCAGGGCATAAAAGGTGATGGCAGTGAACGGCAAGCCCAGCAGCAGGCTGCCCAACGCAAAGCCCGCAGGCCCCGGCCACACCAGGCTGAGCGCGATGGCCCCGGCCTGCACCACGTAGGCTGCCATCAGCAGCCAGCGCCGGTCCCACGCGGCCGGGGTGCGGGTGGACAACGCCGCGCCCAGCGCCACGCCGGCACCAAACAGCGGCCAGAACAGGTCGGACCAAGGCGACCCTGCAGGCAAGGCAGCGCGCGCAATCACGGGCAAAAAGGTGGCCGTGACGATGTAGCCCAGCCCTGCGAGCCCATAGGCCAGCGTGAGCCCCGTGCGCGCCCAGAACCCGTGGCCGGGGGTGGAGCCGTCCACCACCGGGCCGGAGGCTGCGGCCGACCCGGGCATCGCCACACCCCGCAGCACGGGCCAGATGGCAGCGCACAGCCCCGCACTCAGCAGTCCGAACACCGCCCAGCCCGCCGCAGCGGGCCACTGCAGCGCCACCATGGCACTGGCCGACAGGCCGGTGAGCACGATGCCCAGCCCCGGGCCACAAAAGATCAACCCACCCAGCGCGGGCTGGCCCAGCGCCACCAGCCGCAGCATGCACCACACCGAGACGTTCAAGAACACCAGCGCACTGGCAACCCCGGCCGCAAACCGCAGCGCGGGCCAGGTGCCCGGCAGCGGCAGCGCCATGCCCAAGGTGAGCAGCACCGTGGCCGCGAGCCCCCAGCGCGCCAGCCGCGCCGCATGCCACCGCTGCCGCGCACGGGGCGCCACCCAGGGCAGCGCCATGCAGGCCAGCGCCCCGATCAGGTACCCGAAGTAGTTGGCTGTGGCCAGCCAGCTGCCGCCGGCCAGCGTGACCACGCCGTCGTGCAGCATCATGGGCAGCAGCGGGGTGAAGGCAAACCGGCCCACGCCCATCGCCACCGCCAGTGCGGCCATGCCCGCCAGTGCTACAGCCAGGGGACGGTCTTGGGGGGCGACGCGCGGTTCCATGCAGGCGGTTTCCAGTCTATGATTCTGTTTTGAGATTTATTTTCTATTAATCATCTCATAACAAGAATATTTATGGATCTGGCAGCGCTCGAAATATTCCGCGCCGTCGCGCTGGAAGGCAGCGTGACCCGCGCGGCCGAACGGCTGGGCCGCGTGCAGTCCAACGTGACCACGCGCGTGCAGCAGCTGGAGGAGCAACTGGGCGCCACGCTGTTCCTGCGCGAGGGCAAACGCATGGTGCTGACGCCTGCCGGGGAGGCGCTGCGCGGCTATGCCGACCGCCTGCTGGCGCTGGCCGAAGAGGCTCGCCAGTCGGTGCACCCCGGCCAGCCCGGCGGCCGGTTGCGCCTGGGCACCATGGAAAGCACGGCCGCCGCACGCCTGCCGCAGCCGCTGGCCCGGCTGCATGCGCAGTGGCCCGGGCTGGTGCTGGAGCTGTCCACCGCGCCCTCGCGCCAGCTGGTGGAGCAGGTGCTGGCCCACACCATCGACTGCGCACTGGTGGCCTGGCCGCCGCCGGGCATCGACGCCGACGCGCCGGTGAAGCGCACCGCCGTGTTTGCCGAGGCCCTGCTGTTGGCCCTGCCCGCCGACCACCCGCCCGTGCACACGCCCCAGGACCTGCAGCTGGACACCCTGGCCGCCTTCAGCCCAGGCTGCACCTACCGCCGCATGGGCGAGGCCTTCATGCAACAGAAGGACGGCAGCCCGCCGCGCGTGCTGGAGCTGGCCTCGTACCACGCCATCCTGGCCTGTGTGGCCACAGGTCGCTGCGCGGGCGTGGTGCCCCAGGCCGTGATCGACCTGATGCGCGAGCCGCCTGCGCTGCGCCTGGTGCCCCTGGCCACCTGCGACACGGTGCTGGTGCACCGGCGCAGCTACCAGTCGCCGGCGCTGGACGCGCTGCGGACCGTACTGACCTCCGGCGAAGCACACCGCCTCGCCGCATCGACCTGACCCCTCCCCCACAGATCGCACAAGGAGCCCCCATGCCCGCCGCCTTCACCACCCACCTGGGCCTTGCGCTGCCCATCATCCAGGGCCCGATGACCGGGTCGGACACGCCCGCGCTGGCCGCCGCCGTGTCCGAGGCCGGTGGCCTGGGCATGCTGGGCTGCGGCATGCGCTCGCCCGCTGCCATGGCCGAGGCCGCCGCCGAGGTGCGCCGCCGCACCGACCGGCCCTTTGGCATGAACCTGTTTGTGCAGGCCACCCCAACGCCGGACGACGCCACGGTGCAAGCCGCACTGCAGCGCCTGGCGCCGTTCTATGCGGAGTTCGGCCTGGTGCCCGAGCGGCCCGCACAGTGGTGCGAGGACTTCGCGGCACAGTTCGACGCCCTGGTGGCCGCGCGCCCGGCCGTGGCCAGTTTTACCTTCGGCATCCTCACGGCGGCGCAGGTAGCACGGCTGAAAGCGGTGGGCAGCACGGTGGTGGGCACCGCCACCACGCTGGCCGAGGCGCAGGCCTGGGCCGCCATGGGCGCGGATGCCGTCTGCGCCTCCGGCATGGAAGCCGGGGGGCACCGGGGCACCTTTCTCACCCCTACGCAGCCCGGCGCCACCGGTGCGGCGCCGTCGCTGGCCGACTTTGCGGCCAGCATGGTGGGTACGCTGCCGCTGGTGGCGCAGTGCGTGCAGGCCCTGTCCATCCCGGTGATCGCTGCGGGCGGCATCATGGACGGGCGCGGCATTGCGGGTGCGCTGGCGCTGGGCGCCCAGGCGGTGCAGATGGGTACGGCCTTCCTGACCTGCCCCGAGTCGGCGATTGGCCCGGCGTACCGTGAGGCCCTGGCACGCGCCCAGGCCACCGACACGCGCACCACCCGCATCTTCTCGGGCCGGCCGGCACGCGGCATCGTCAACCGCATGATGCAAGCCCTGCAGGCCGACGAGGCCACCGTGCCGCCCTACCCCGTGCAGAACGCACTAACGGGCGCGCTGCGCCGCGCGGCCGCCCAGGCGGGCCAGGCCGACTGCCTGTCGCTGTGGGCGGGCCAGGGGGTGGCCCAGGTGCGGCCCATGCCAGCGGCGCAGCTGGTGGCATTGTTGGCCCAGGAGTGGCAGCAGGCCACCGCGCCGCGTGGAAACTCCACTGTCGGCCACCAATAGCTATTATTTTTATAGCATCAGAGGCATTTTGAACTAGCGCTTGGGGCCAAAACCGCCCCAAAACCCGTGCCACCGTGGAGCTGGCTTTGCCAGGCCACGGGTGGCGTCCCCGTTGGGGGGAAGGCGCCGAAGGCGACTCAGGGGGGCGTCTCAGCCTCTCCAGGGCAGTTCGCGCGCAGGGCCCTGGATCACGGGCGGCTGGGCATTGAGGGTTTCGCCCGCCAGCACCCGCTCGTACATGCGCAGGTAGTTGCGCGCCATGCGCTCGGCGCCAAAGTGCTCCACCACATGCTGGTGGCAGGCGCGCGGGTCAAAGCGGTTGCCCCGCACCGCCTCGGCCAGCACCGAGGCCTGGTCGGACAGCACACCGCAGTGCACGGGCACCAGCTCGGGCAAGGCGCCGTAGGGGGTGGAGAACACGGGGCAGCCAAAGTACAGGCTCTCGATCACGGCCAACCCGAACGGCTCGTGCCAGCGCACCGGAAAGATCAGCCCGCGCGAGGCGTTGAGCAGGCCCGTCTTCTGCGTGCCGCCCACCATGCCGTGGAAGTGGATCTTGCGCGACAGCGTCCAGCGAAAGCCTCGCTTGAAGTTGATGCGGTTGCCGCCCAGCACGTCCAGTTCCACCCCGGCCATCTTGGCCACCTTGATGGCACCGCGCACGTTCTTCACGCCCCAGGCCGCCTTGCCCAGGAAGTGGTAGTGCGAGCGCGGGCGGTCAAAGTCCACCGGGCCATAACCCGCCCAGTCCAGCCCGTTGTAGACGAATTCGCTGGAGCCGTAGCGCGCCGCATGGTCGCGCGACAGGAACACCGTGTTGCGGGGCAACGGCTTGGGCTTGCGGGCGTTGCCGTGTTCGGTCACCAGGTAGGGCTTGGACAGCTCGGAGCGTGGGTTGAACTGGAAATGCGTGATGTCCACGTCGGCCGGGATCTGCCCCTCCCAGGGCTCGTCAGGCCGGATGGGCAGCACCTGGCCGAAGTCGCAGGTCGAGCCCTCGGGCACCAGGTAGCTCACGCGGTGGCCCTGCTGCACCAGCGTCTTGCCCAGGTCCCAGATCACGCGCTCGGTGCCGCCGTAGCCATACACAGGGATGGGGGAGTTGTTGACCAGCAGGATGTGCATGGCAGAGGTCCTTCAGGAAAGAGCGGCGGCCTGCCCGGGTGCCTGCAGCCGCTGGCGCTCGCGGCCTTGCAGGATGGCCAGCACCAGCATGCCCATGAACAGGTAGAACATGGTGCCGCTGTTGTGCCCCAAAAACACCTGGGTCGTGCCAAAGCCCATGTAGGACACGGGCAGCAGCACCCCGATCATGCGCAGGCACAGGCCCTCGGTATCCAGCACGCCCACACTCCCCGGGAACACGCGGCGCCGCGTGGGCCAGAACAGCACCAGGGGCACACCATAGAAAAACAGCAAGACCACCACGCCGGGGATGCCGCGCTTGGCAAAGATGTCCAGCACCTCGTTGTGGGCGTGGCTGAACTGCAAAACAATCGGATGCGCCTCGCCGGCAGCCACCCGCCGCTGCTTCTCGGCCTCGTATCCGTAACGGCCCCAGCCGGTCCAGGGGCGGTCCAGGCCCATGCGCCAGGCCAGGCCCCAGTGCGCCAGGCGCTGGCCCACCGAGCTGGCCGCGTCGCCCCGAGCCTCGTACTGCGTGATCTCCTGCCGCGCCTCATCCACGCGCAGGCGCACCTCGTTGGCCTTGAAGGCCATCAGCCCGGCCGCACCCGCCACGACCAACACGCCGCCCACAAGGGCCAGCTTGCGCTGGCCACAGCGGGCCTGCAGCCAGGCGCACAGCAGCAACGCCAGCGGCAGCACCACCCAGCCCCCGCGCGACTCGGACAGCAGCGATCCCTCCAGGCCCAGCAGAATGCCCACCGCCCAGCCCGCACGCTGCCAGGGCTTCCAGCGATCCCACAGCACCAGCAGCGCGACCGAACACATCAGCCCCAGCAGCAGGCTGAGCCCGCCGTACTGGATGGCGTTGGTAAAACCATTGGCGCGCGGCAGGTGCAGCACCAGAGCCTGGTACAAACCGATCAGCCCCGCGCCACAGGCGCCGACGGCGATACCGGCCCAGAGCCAGCGCACCCGCGGGGGATAGGCCAGCACATACAGCAGGCACGGCAGCGCCAGCAGGTACTTGGCAGGCCGGTCCAGGTTGGACCAGCTGCCCTGGGCCGGGTCAAAGTCGAGGGCCCAGACCGTGCCCATCGCCACGATGGAGGCCAAAAGCAGCCAGGCATCGCGCCCCGGCGGGCGCCGCAGCCACACCCCGGCGGTGGCCAGGCTGCACAACAGCAGCACCACCGCCCCCCAGGAATAGCCCGAGCGCACCCACAGCGCCATACCCGGCACCATGAAGGCCGCCGCGCCCGACAGGCGCACAAAAATTTCGTCAGCTTTGGTCAACGGCGCACGCTCTCGCTCAGTTGCTGGTGGTCGTACTCCAGGGCGGCGTACCGGAAGAACGCCTCCAGTGCCACGAACAGACAATACAGAAAACCCGCCCCGCCACACAAAAAACCCAGCCGAAACACATACAGGCGCAGGAACATGCTGGTGCCCGAGGCCAGGCCCCGCACCACGCCGCCCTTCTTGCCTGCCGCCGCCCGCTTGGCGGCACCGAGCATGGCGTACTGGGTGAGCTTTTCCAGGCTGCCGCGCACCGTGGTGCGCGAGTAGTGCAGCAGCCGCGCTTCGATCAGGCGGCGCGGCACGGCGCCACCGCCCGGTGGCGGCAACAGTTCGGCCTGCTCGTGCACCACGCCCGTGAACTCGCGGACCATGGCGCGCACGAACAGGCGCTCGATCTGCGATTGCGAGCGAAAGTACTTGAGTTCGTGCCCGTAGGCCACCATGCGCCAGCGGATGCTCCACACGGCCTGCGCGCCAGAGCGCACGATGGCCTGCAGCTCCTGGGCGAACGCAGGCGTCATCACCTCGTCGGCGTCCAGAAAGAAGATGTAGTCGCCCCGCGCATGGGCCAGCAGCCGGTTGCGCTGCACGGCGAAGCCCTGCCAGTCGGGGTAGTTGTGGACTTCGGCGCCCAGGCGCTGGGCGATGGCCACGGTGTCATCGGTGCTACCGCTGTCCACCACCAGCAACTGGTCGGCAAACGCAGCGCTTTGCAGGCAGGCTTCGATGCGGTGCGCCTCGTTGAGGGTCAGCACCGCCACGGTCAACGTGGGCGGCGGCGTAGCGCCGCCGACTGCAACCGGCATCAATCAGTGACCAGCGTGTACGTGCTCACCGGCCTTCAGGCGGTACACCGTGCCACAGTAAGGGCACTTGGCTTCACCCGTGCGGGCTACGTCCAGGTACACCTTGGGGTGGCTGTTCCACAGCTTCATGTCGGCCTTGGGGCTGGGACAGAAAACGCCGCCTTGGGCGTTCAGGTCTTTGGCCAGGAGTTCAACGGTTGCTTGCGACATGTTCTTCAGACCTTGCTCAGCCAGTGGGCGTATTTCGGATTGCGGCCACCGACGATGTCGAAGAAGGCGCTCTGGATTTTTTCAGTGATCGGGCCGCGCGATCCGCTGCCCAGCTCGATCCGGTCGAGTTCGCGGATGGGTGTGACTTCAGCGGCTGTGCCGGTGAAGAAGGCCTCATCGGCGATATACACCTCGTCGCGCGTGATGCGCTTTTGCACGATCTCCAGGCCCAGGTCCTTGGCGATGTGGAACACGGTGTTGCGGGTGATGCCGTTCAGGGCGCCGGCCGACAGGTCGGGCGTGTAGATCACGCCGTTCTTGATCACAAAGATGTTTTCGCCCGCGCCTTCAGACACAAAACCCGAGCTGTCCAGCAGCAGGGCTTCGTCGTAGCCGTCGTCCGTGGCTTCCATGTTGGCGAGGATGGAGTTGGTGTAGTTGCTCACCGCCTTGGCCTGCGTCATGGTGATGTTGACGTGGTGGCGGGTGTAGCTGCTGGTCTTGACGCGGATGCCGCGCTTGAGGCCTTCCTCGCCCAGATAGGCGCCCCAGGCCCAGGCAGCGACCATCAGATGGATCTGGTTGCCCTTGGGCGAAACACCCAGCTTTTGCGAGCCGATCCAGGTCAATGGACGCAGATAGCAGGATTCGAGCTTGTTTTCGCGCACCACGGCTTTCTGGGCCTCATTCACCTCTTCCTTGGTGAACGGGATCTTCATGCGCAGGATCTTGGCGCTGTTGAAGAGGCGGTCGGTGTGCTCTTCCAGGCGGAAGATCGCCGTGCCATTGGCGGTGTTGTAGGCGCGCACGCCTTCGAAGGCGCCGCAGCCGTAATGCAGGGTGTGGGTCAGCACGTGGATCTTGGCGTCGCGCCAATCGACCATCTGGCCGTCCATCCAGATCTTGCCGTCACGGTCGGCCATCGAGGGAACTACGGGGCTCATGGGTGTCCTTTGGTTGCTGTGGGTCGCAAAACCAGGATTTTACGGGGCGGCGGGCGGCGCGCCTTCTCCATCAGCAGCAGGGTTGTCCTGGGGGCGGACCAGGGTCCACACCACCAGCTTGCCCTGCTGGAACTCGCAGGTGACGTGCGAGCGGGTACCGTCGGTCCAGCGGTAGACCTCGGGCTGCACGTTTTCGGCAGAAACGCGCTCTCCCAGCGCCTGGGTCATGGCCACCACGTGCATGAGGTTCACGCCCTTCGTCAGCCGGGCGTTGAGCATCACGGCGCTGCCCACATACCCGATGGGGCGCTTGGCGGCCTTTTGCATCACGCTCATCAGCCGCGTGAAGTGCAGCAGGCCCCACATGACCAGCCCACCGGCCACGGCAGCCACCCCGGCCCAGCCGTAGGCATAAAAACCAAACCCGATCAGGGCCACCGCCCCCAGGGGCACCAGAATATTGCGCAAGTTCATAGGTCGAGATTGTCTTATGGCGCCATGGACATGGCGCTGTGGGCATTGCTTACAGACCGCGCACCACGTTCATGGCCTCTTCCACCCGCTCGACGGCGTGGATGGTCAGCCCTTCGATGGGTTTTTTGGGCGCATTGGCCTTGGGCACCACGGCCACGCTGAAACCCAGCTTGGCGGCTTCCTTCAGGCGTTCCTGCCCCCGGGGCGCAGGCCGCACCTCACCGGCCAGCCCCACTTCGCCAAACGCCAGAAAGCCGCGCGGCAGCGCCTTGCCCCGCAGGCTGGAGGTGATGGACAGCATCACCGCCAGGTCGGCTGCGGGCTCGCTGATGCGCACGCCCCCCACCGCATTCACAAACACGTCCTGGTCCATGCAGGCCACCCCCGCATGGCGGTGCAGCACGGCCAGCAGCATGGCCAGGCGGTCCTTGTCCAGGCCCACCGACAGGCGCCGGGGGCTGGGGCCGCCACTGTCCACCAGGGCCTGGATCTCCACCAGCAGCGGGCGTGTGCCCTCCAGTGTCACCATCACGCAGCTGCCGGGCACGGGCTCGGAATGCTGGCTCAAGAAGATGGCGCTCGGGTTGCTCACGCCCTTGAGGCCCTTCTCGGTCATGGCAAACACGCCAATTTCGTTGACCGCGCCGAAGCGGTTCTTGATGGCCCGCACCAGGCGAAACTGGCTGTGCGTGTCGCCTTCGAAATACAGCACCGTGTCCACCATGTGCTCCAGCACGCGCGGCCCCGCCAGCGCACCTTCCTTGGTCACATGGCCCACCAGAATGACAGCAATGCCCGTGCCCTTGGCCATGCGCGTGAGGTGCGCCGCGCATTCCCGCACCTGGGCGACGGAGCCCGGCGCGCTGGTGAGCTGGTCGGAGTAGGTGGTCTGGATGGAGTCGATGACCACCACGGCAGGCTGCGTGGCCTCCACGGTCGCCAGAATCTTTTCGAGCTGGATCTCGGCCAGCAGCTGTACCTGGCTGCCGTCGATGCCCAGGCGCCGCGAACGCAGCGCCACCTGCGCTCCGCTCTCCTCGCCCGTCACATACAGCGTGGGCAGGCCCGCGCGCTGCAGCGCGTCCATGGCCTGCAGCAGCAGGGTCGATTTGCCAATGCCCGGATCGCCCCCGATGAGCACCACGCCCCCTTCCACAATGCCGCCGCCCAGCACACGGTCCAGCTCGTCGATGCCGCTGGGGGTGCGGGCCACGTCCTGGGCCTCGATGGCCGCCAGCGGCAGGACGGGCTGCGCGTTGGCCAGGCCCGCGTAGCCTTGCGGCGTGCTCAGGCGGTTCTTGCCCGGCCCGGCCTCGGCCACCTGCTCGATCAGCGTGTTCCAGGCGCCGCAGGACGGGCATTTGCCCAGCCAGCGCGGGCTGGTGCCGCCGCACTCGGTGCAGGTGAACGTGGTTTTTTCTTTGGCCATGGCAGGTGTCGGTGAGGCGCCCCGATGCAGGGGCAGCCGACTATAGCGGCCATGCCCACATCGATCCGCCGCAGCCCGTACGATGGCGGGCTTGGCACCGCACGGAGTTGACATTGCAGACACCCACCAACCGCTTCAAACAGGCCATGGCCCAAGGCCAGGCGCAAATCGGCCTCTGGCTCGGGCTGGCCAACAGCTACAGCGCCGAAATCCTCGCAGGCACCGGCTACGACTGGCTGCTGGTCGATGGCGAACATGCGCCGAACGACCTGCGCTCCATCCTGCACCAGCTGCAGGCCATCGCCAGCGCCACCAGCGCCCTGCCCCCCGGAATGCAGGCGCCCCACCCCATCGCCCGGGTGCCGGTGGGTGACACGGCCCTCATCAAACAGTACCTGGACATCGGCGCACAGACCCTGCTGGTGCCCATGGTCGATACGCCCGAGCAGGCCCAGCAGCTGGTGCGCGCCACGCGCTATGCGCCCGAAGGCGTGCGCGGCATGGGCAGCGCACTGGCCCGCTCGTCGCGCTGGCAGGCGTACCCGCAGTATGTGCACGAGGCCAACCAGCAGATCTGCCTGCTGGTGCAGGCAGAAACGGTGGAGGCCATGGCCCACCTCGATGCCATCGCCGCCACGCCCGGGGTGGACGGCGTGTTCATCGGCCCGGCCGACCTGTCGGCCTCCATGGGCCACCCCGGCAACCCAGGGCACCCTGACGTCCAGGCCGCCATCCATGACGGCATTGCGCGCATCCTGCGCGCAGGCAAAGCGCCGGGCATCCTGGCCACCACCGAATCACAGGCGCGCCAGTGGCTGGCGGCCGGCGCGCTGTTTGTGGCCGTGGGCGTGGACACCATGCTGCTGGTGAGTGCTGCGCAGGAGCTGCTGGCACGCTACCGCAGCGCGACCGACGCCGCCCCCACCCGGCCCGCAGGCTACTGAACGTTTCTTCTTTCAGACTCAAGGACAGACATCCATGAAAGCATGTATTTACGGCGCCGGCGCCATCGGCGGCTGGCTGGGCGTGGCCCTGGCGCAAGCGGGCCACTCGGTCAGCATGGTGGCGCGGGGCGACACGCTGCGCGCCCTGCAGGCCGAGGGGCTGCGCATGCGGCGCGCCGACGGCTCGCTGGCGCAGGTGCCCGTCACGGCCCACAGCGACCCGGCCGCACTCGGCGTGCAGGACCTGGTGGTGGTGGCAGTCAAGGCCCCGGGCCTGCCCGACGTGGCGCGTGCCATGGCGCCCTTGATCGGGCCCGACACCATCGTGCTGACCGCCATGAACGGCGTGCCGTGGTGGTTTCTCGACGGCTTCGGCGGCGCCGCGCAGGGGCGTGCCCTCGAATCCGTGGACGCGGGAGGCGTGATTGCCCGAGCCATCCCGGCGCGCAACGTCGTGGGCAGCGTGGTGCACACCAGCTGCTCGCTGGAGGCTCCGGGCTTCGTCAAACAACACTTTGGCAACCGCCTCATCGTGGGCGAGCCGGACGGCAGCCAGAGCGCGCGCCTGCAAGCGTTGGCCGACACGCTGCAGCGCGGTGGCATCGATGTGGAGGTGAGCGACTGCATCCAGAAGGACATCTGGTTCAAGCTGTGGGGCAACCTCACGATGAACCCAATCAGCGCGCTCACCGGCGCCACCACCGACCGCATCCTGGACGACGACCTGGTGCGCGGCTTTGTGAGCGCCGTGATGCTGGAAGCCAAGGCCATCGGCGACAAGCTGGGCCTGCCCATCGACCAGCAGCCCGAGGACCGCCATGCCGTCACACGCAAGCTGGGCGCGTTCAAGACCTCGATGCTGCAGGACGTGGAAGCGAACAAGCCGATGGAGATCGACGCCCTGGTGGGCGCGGTGCGCGAGCTGGGCCAGATCACCGGCACGCCCACGCCGCACACCAACGCCCTGCTGGGCCTCACGCGGCTGATGGCGCGCACGCGTGGCCTGTACTGATTCATTTCAGCAAAATCGGCTGCAGGCGCTAGTGGAATATGCGTCAACAGCTATTTAATTCATAGCAAACCAACCATGACCCAACTCACGCTGTACTACACCCCCGGCACCTGCGCGCAGGCCGTTCGCATCGCTTTGGAAGAAGCGGGCGCCCCCTACGACCTGGTGCGCGTGGACTTCGCCGCTGGCCAGCAACGCACGCCCGAATACCTGGCGGTGAACCCCAAGGGCCGCGTGCCCGCGCTGGCCACGCCGCACGGCACCCTGACCGAAACCCCGGCGCTGCTGGCCTATGTGGCGCAGAGCTTTCCAGAGGCGCGCCTGGCGCCCGCCGACGCGCATGGCTTTGCGCGCCTGCAAGAGTTCCACAGCTACCTCGCGTCCACGGTGCACATCGCCCACGCCCACCGCCCCCGCGCCAGCCGCTGGGCGGACGAGCCCGAAGCCCACGCCGCCATGCAGCGCAAGGTGCCACAGAACATGACCGAGTGCTTTCACCTCGTCGAAACCCACTACCTGCCGCAAGCGGACCAGGGGCCCTGGGTGATGGGCGAGCAATACACCGTGGCCGACGGCTACCTGTTCACCATCGGCACCTGGCTGCACAGCGACGGCGTGGACATCGCCCAGTTCCCGAAGGTGTTTGCACACACGCAGCGCATGCTGCAGCGCCCCGCCGTGCAGCGCGCACTGGCCTGATACGCCACCTGCGGACGCAAAAAAGCCCCGGTGCTTCTGGCTCGAAGCACCGGGGCTTTTTGCTGGCAACCGGGATCAGTTCACCTTCAGATACCGCCAATCGATGCGGTTGTCGGCGCGGTGGATGATGTCCACCTTCTTGGTGCCCGCCCACGGAATCACCTGGTTGTACAGCGGGATGTGCGACACCAACTCATGCTCCTTGATCAGCGCCTGCTCGATCAGGCCGTTGCGCGTGGCGGTGTCCGTTTCCTTCTTCACACGCTCGATCAGCGCGTCCATCTGCGGGTCGGAGAACCGGCCCAGGTTGAAGTTGCCGTCCCCACCCGCGCCCGTCGTGCGCACCAGCGACTGCAGGCTGTAGAACGCATCGAACGTGGGCACACCCCAGCCCAGCAGGTAGATGCTGGCTTCGTTGCGCTGGATCATCGGGAAGTAGGTGGCAAACGGCAGCGAGCGCAGCTTGGCCTTCACGCCCACCTTGGCCCAATGTGACGTGATGGCCTGGCACAGCTGCTCGTCGTTGATGTAGCGGCCCGCGCTGCAGGCAAAGTCCACCTCAAACCCGTTGGGGTAGCCCGCATCGGCCAGCAGCTTTTGCGCGGCCTTGGGGTCGTAGGGGTAGCGCACGTCGGCCTTCTTGGTCCAGCCGTTGACCTGGTTGGCGATGAGTGTGCCCGTGGGCTGGGCCAAGCCTCGCAGCACCACGCGCTGGATGGACTGGATGTCGATGGCCTGGTACAGCGCCTTGCGCACGCGCAGGTCCTTCAGCGGGTTCTTGCCCTTCACGTCCGAGCCGGGCAGCTCGTCGCGGAACTGGTCCAGCCCCAGGAAGATGGTGCGGTACTCCGGCCCCTCCAGCACCTGCAGGTTGGGCGTCTGCTTGATGCGCGCCAGGTCCTGCAGGCTGGGGTCGATCACAAAATCCACCTCACCCGACAGCAGCGCCGCTGTGCGCGTGGCGTCGGCCTTGATGGGGGTGTAGACGATCTCGGTCAGGTTGGTGGGGTACTTGCCCTTGCCCCACCAGTGGGGGTTGGGCTCCAGCACCACGCGCTGGTCAGGCGTCCACTGCTTGAGCTGGTAGGGGCCAGTGCCCAGCGCATTGCGGTGGGCAAAGTTTTCGTCCTTGGTCTTGATGTCCTTGGGCTCGACCGACTTGTTCTTCTCGGCCCAGGCCTTGCTCATGATGCGCAGCTCGGTCAGCTGGTTCACCAGCACCGGGTTGGGCAGGTCGGAGTGGATGTCGATGGTGTAGGCATCGACCTTTTCCACACGGTCAATGCCTTGCGTGTAGACCGCGAAGTTGGAGCTCTTGGCCTTGGCGCGCTCCAGCGAGAACTTGGCGTCGTCGGCCGTGAACTCGCTGCCGTCGCTGAACTTCACGCCCTTGCGCAAGGTCAGGCGCAGCTTCGTGGGCTTGATGAGCTTCCACTCGGTGGCGAGCGAGGGCTCGGGCTTGAACGTCTTGCTGTTGTATTCGACCAGCGTGTCGTACACCGCGCCGTGCATGGTGTTGTTCACGCCCACGTTCTGGGTGTGGATGTCCCAGGTGGAAATGTCCACCGAGCGGGACCAGCGGAAGGTGGCGGACTGTGCGGCCAGGGGCAGGGCCGCAACAACGGCGGCGGCCAGGAGAAGGTGTTTGAAGCGCATGGACGGGAGGATAGGCAAAAAAGCCAAAAAATGCTGAATGGCCAGACTATCCCCCAAGCGGCGCTTTTAGAAAACGAACTTATTCTTCTTAGCTTAGAGCCATCACCCCTGCCAGCACCAGCATGGTGGTGGCCGTCACCGCATCCAGCACCCGCCACGCAGACGGGGTGGCAAACAACGGGGCCAGCCAGCGGGCACCCAGGCCGATCAACAAGAACCACAGCGCGCTGGCCAGCGAGCCACCCGCCGCAAACAGCGCACGGCCCCAGGCCGGGTAGGGTGTGGCCATGGTGCCCAGCAGCACCACGGTGTCGAGGTAGACATGCGGGTTGAGCCAGGTGAGCGCCGTCACGGTGGCCAGAGTAGTGCGCAAAGTGGCGCCGGGGCCGCTGGTGGCCACCAGCAACTGGCCGGGGCGCAGCGCCCGCGCGGCAGTCTGTGCCGCATACATCAACAGGAACAGCGCGCCCGCCCAGCGCATGAACTGCGCCCATTCAGGCCGGGCCAGCAGCACGCCGCCCATGCCCCACACGCCCACCTGCAGCAGTAGCGCGTCTGACAGCGCACACACCAGCACCACGGGCATCACATGCTCGCGCCGCAGACCCTGGCTCAGCACAAATGCGTTTTGCGCGCCAATGGCCATGATGAGCATGGCAGTGGATGTGAAACCGTGAACGAACGCAGTGGAGACCATGGGCACGGATTCTGGCCAAGGGCCTGCGTTGACGCCAGCTATACTTTTTAACGATCCGTCAAAATGGCTAACCACCCATGCAACTCGACTCCGCCCAGCTCAACGCCTTTGCCACGGTGATCGATGAGGGCAGCTTCGAGCGGGCGGCGGCCGTGCTGCATGTCACGCGCTCAGCGGTGTCGCAGCGCATCAAGCTGCTGGAAGAGCGCGTGGGCCAGGTGCTGGTGCGCCGCGCCACGCCCTGCACGCCCACTGAGGCCGGGCAGGCGCTGTACCGCCATGCGCGCGAGGTGGCGCTGAGCGAGGCCGATGCGCTGGCCACCATTGGCGGCGGGCAGCACAGCACCACGCGGCTGGCGATTGGTGTGAATGCCGACTCGCTGGCCACCTGGTTCCCCCACGCCATGGCGCAGGCGGCCGAGGGGCAGGCCATCACCTTCGACATCCATGTGGAAGACCAGGACCATTCGGCCAACCTGCTGCGCGAGGGCCGCGTGATGGCCGCCGTGACGGCCGACCCGCAGCCCGTGCAGGGCTGCCAGGTGCTGCCGCTGGGCACGCTGCGCTACCGCGCGCTCGCCAGCCCTGCGTTCATGGAGCGCCACTTTGCGCAGGGCGTGAACGCAAACACCCTGGCGGAGGCACCCATGCTGGTGTTCAACCGCAAGGATGCGCTGCAGGCGCGTTTTATGGGCCGCATCACGCGCCGCAAGCTCGCACCGCCCGTGCACTGGCTGCCCGAGGCGCATGCCTTCGTCAAAGCCACCCGCGCCAGCCTGGGCTGGGGCATGACGCCCGACCCGCTGGTGGAGGATGACCTGAAGACTGGTGCCCTGGTCGAGCTGATTGCGAACAAGCCGGTGGATGTGCCGCTGTACTGGCAGTGCTGGCGCCTGAACGTGCAGGCCCTGCAGCACGTGACCGCAGCCGTGCAGCGGGCTGCTGCGCTGACGCTGCTGCGCTGAGAGAAAGGCGGCGAGTGAAGCCGCGAACGCCAGTTACGCGGCGTTCGCCAGGTCCTCGTGGTGGTCCGCCGCCCCGCGCTTCCAGTAGGCGGAGATGCGCATGCGTTTCGGGTCCACGCCCGGCTTGGCCAGCACGGTGCGGCGCACGGCGGCCATGTCGCTGTGTTCGCCCGCAGCCCAGACAAAGCCCGCGCCGGGCGGCAGCGACAGCGCCTCCACAGCGGCAGGCAGCGCGCTCACCCACTGCAGGTCCAGCTGCGCCGCGCTCGCCAGCGTGCGCTGGTCGGCCGGGTTGCTCAGCTGGATACGCACGGTGGCCACTGCGCTGGCGGGCAGCTCGGCCAGGCGGCGGGCGATGGCGGGCAGCGCGGTTTCGTCGCCCAGCAGCCAGTGCCAGTCGAAGCCCATGGGCACGACCATGCTGCCGCGCGGCCCGGCAATGCCCACCCACTGGCCCACGGTGGCGCTGGCGGCCCAGTCGGTGGCGGGGCCCGCGTCGTGCAGGGCGACCTCGATGTCCAGCTCGCCCGCAGCGGCGTCAAAACGCGCGGGGGTGTAGTCGCGCAGCACGGGGCGTGGGCCGTCAAACACAGGGCGGCCGTCCTGCAGCGTGGGCAAGGTGGGGCGGTCTTGCCCGGGCGAGGGAAGGATGAGCTTGAGGTGGTCGTCGAACCCGGCGCTCACAAAGCCCGCCAGCTCGGGGCCGGCCAGGGTCAGCCGCACAAAGCCGGGGCTGACCTGGGTGCGGCGCACCACCTGGAGATGGCGGCCCTGCAGGGGATGGCGAATGCGCTCGATAGCGAGGGAGGGGGCCGTGGCGGCCAGGGGCAAGGAAGCGTTCATGGCGTAAAATGTTGATTTAATCAACCAAATCATCCGCCATTCAGTTGACTTTGTCAACCGATAGCCACGCCATGCCCCTACGTGCCCGCCCCGATGTGTTTGAAGCCCTGCACGACCTGATGCACGCCTACCGGGCGCGCATGGTGCGCGCGATGACCTCCGTGCATCCGGACCTGACCTTCAACGAAGTGCGCGCGCTGAACTTCATCGGCCGCCACCCCGGCGCCACGCAGAAAGAACTGGTGCGCCACAGCGGCGCCGACAAGGCGCAGGTGGCGCGCATGCTGGGCCTATTGCAGGACAAGGGTTGGCTGGAGCGCCAGCCCCACGCCGAAGACCGGCGCAGCCTGTGCCTCACGCTGAGCGCCGAGGGCCAGGCGCTGTACCAGGCGCTGCAGGCCGCGCGGCAAACCCTGTCGGCCCAGGTGCTGGCGGGCTGCGACGACGCCACCCAGGCGCAGCTGCTGGCCCTGCTGGCGCGGGTGCGGACCAACCTGGACGCGCTGCCACCCCTGGAGACTGACGAGGACTGCAGCCACGGCAAGGGCCGGTCCTCGCGCTAGGGATGTCCTGCATAACCCTCGCGAGGCGGTGGTAGTGCGGATCGGGAGGGGCCGCAAGGCGTCTTTTTGCAGCCAATAGCCGAGCTATTGGCAAAAAAAGCAACGCAGCGGACTGCCCGAGGCCGCGCTATCACTGACCGCAGGGAGTTATGCAGGACATCCCTATGGGCCCCACAGGGGGTTTCAAGCGCTTTTGAAGGTATTTTTGCCCCAAGCGCTAGTGCAATATGCCCTGATAGCTATCAAATAGAGAGCAAATCAGCGCCCCTGGATCACGCGCAGCGCCTCGGGTAGCGAATGCACATGGGGCAGGAAATGGTCGATGGTGGCGCCCAGCAGCACGGCGCAGACCAGCGCGCCCAGCAGCGGCTTCCAGGTCAGGCGCACTGCGGCGCTGAGCCAGCCCTCGCGCTCCACCCCTACAGCAGCGCGGGCCGTGGCCACCGAGAAGGCAATCTCCACCGCCACCGTGAGCAGCACATCCCAGCCAAAGAACAGCATGGCGAGCGACCCCGCACCCAGGATCAGCGCTGCGCCGATGAGAAAGATGGCCACCACGGGCACGACCACCACGGCGCCCTCGTCGGCGCTGCCCAGCGCATCGGCCGCGCCACTGGCCAGGTCGCCCAGTGCGCTGGAATCGCTGCTGGAGCCCCCGCTGGACAGGCCTTGCGTCCACCCGCCCCCAAAGTCCCCCGATGCGCCACCGCCGCCAAAGTTGCCACCGCCGGTGCGGGGCAAGGGCACCTGGCCTCCACCGGAGGGGCCATTGCCACTGGGCCAGGAGATGTCGGGCAATTCCACACTGCTGCCGTCGCCCGACGACCCGTCCCGACGCACCAGCCGCGCTGCCCAAGCGCGCAGCACCAGCAGATAGCCGACGTAGCCCACAGACAGCGTAATCAAGTACCGCAGTGCCAGTGAATCCACGCCCAGCACCATCTGCAGGTGCGAGGTGGCCCACATCAGCAGCAGCGTGAAGCTGCCGATCAGCAGCCCGTGCCAGCGCAGGCTGTAGCGCTGCTGCAGGGTGCGCGCCACCGCGCCGTGGTGCGGCATGCGCACCGAGCGCCAGGTGGAGCTGCCTTTTTTCTTGGAACCGGAGGAGTTGCTGCGGGGTGTGGCCATGGAAGGAGCGCGCTGCGCGCGGCGGCAAACAGACGGCGCCATTTCACACCAGTTTCAGGCCGCGCCCCACACCGGCGGGCCCTGCGGCGTGAACTTGTGCGCGAACCGCGCCCTGCCGCACGCCAATGAAGGGGGGCTTCAGGCCCCGCCGTCCACCACCACCGGCACGCGCTGCGCCAGGGCGCACATCAGCTCGTAGCCCACGGTGCCTGCCGCCTGCGCCACCTCGTCGATGGACAACACCACGCCATTGCTGGCGCGGCCCCAGAGCGTGACCTCGCTGCCAAAGCCCACCTCCACACCCGCCTGCTGCAGGGGCGTGAGGTCCACGGTCACCATGTCCATGCTCACCCGCCCCACCAGGCGAGTGCGCACGCCGTTCACCAGCACCGGCGTGCCGGTGTCGCAGTGGCGGGGGTAGCCGTCGGCGTAGCCACAGGCGGCGATGCCGATGGTGAGCGGGCCATCGGCCGTGAAGCGCGAGCCATAGCCCACGGTGTCGCCCGCCTGCAGTTGCTGGGTGGCGATGAGGCGCGTGGACAGCGTCATGGTGGGTTGCAACCCCCAGTGGCCGGCATGGTGCTCGGGGAAGTCCGGCGCACTGCCATAGACCACGATGCCCGCGCGCACCCAGTCGGCGCGCACGCCCGCATCCTGCGCGTGGCGCAGCGTGGCGGCACTGTTGCTCAGGCTGCGCTCGCCAGGCAGGTCCTGCGCGGCGGCGTTGAAGGCTGCCATCTGGTGCGCAATGCCCCGCGGGCCGTCGGCGTCGCTGAAGTGGGTCATGAACGAAATCTCGTCCACCTGCGGCAGCGCATTGAGCCGGGCCCACGCGGCGCGGTAGCGCTCGGGCGTGAAGCCCAGGCGGTTCATGCCCGAATTCATCTTGAGGAACACCCGGTGCGGCACCTGGGTCTTGTGCGCAGCCAGCATGTCGATCTGCTCGTCGCAGTGCACCGCATGCCACAGGCCCAGGCGCGAGCACAGCTCCAGGTCGCGCGGCTCGAACACGCCTTCGAGCAGCAGGATGGGCCCGCGCCAGCCCAGGTGGCGCACGCGCTCGGCCTCGGCCAGGTCCAGCAGCGCAAAACCGTCGGCGCCGCGCAGGCCCTCGTACACCCGCTCGATGCCGTGGCCATAGGCGTTGGCCTTGACCACCGCCCACACCTTGGCGTCAGGCACCGACTGGCGCACGCGCGCGAGGTTGTGGTGCAGGGCCGTGGTGTGGATGGTGGCAGCAATGGGACGGGGCATGGGACAGACCTGATGGAGCGAGGGATTTACCGGGGGACCAGCGCCGGATTCTGGCACTGTGGCCGTTTATCCGCGTGATATAACCGCCTGTCCCTCGCTAC
This sequence comes from Acidovorax sp. K2F, assembly GCF_025246485.1. Lineage (NCBI taxonomy): Bacteria > Pseudomonadati > Pseudomonadota > Betaproteobacteria > Burkholderiales > Comamonadaceae > Acidovorax > Acidovorax sp. K2F. The sequence goes on along the minus strand of NZ_JAOBSQ010000002.1, from coordinate 6,401 downwards.
GATTCTTCACATTTACCAGGGCATCAGCCCAACTGATGCTCTCACCAGCCATTCGATGAAGCGCGGTTTTTACACCATCATGTCGGCGCAGTTTTTCAGCTCGCTGGCCGACAACGCACTCTTCGTAGCCGCTGTGGAACTCCTGCGCACCGGAGGCGCCCCCGAGTGGCAGCGTGCGGCCCTGGTGCCCATGTTCGCATTGTTCTATGTGGTGCTGGCGCCCTTCGTCGGCGCCTTTGCCGATGCGTTGCCCAAGGGCAAGGTCATGTTTGTCAGCAACGCCATCAAGGTGGCGGGCTGCCTGATGATGCTGTTTGGCTCGCACCCGCTCATGGCCTACGCCGTGGTGGGGCTGGGTGCTGCGGCCTACTCGCCCGCCAAGTACGGCATCCTGACCGAACTGCTGCCCGCGTCCCAGCTCGTCAAGGCCAACGGCTGGATCGAGGGCCTGACCATTGCATCAATCATCCTGGGCGTGCTACTGGGCGGCCAGCTGGTGGGGCAGCAGCTGTCGGGCATGCTGCTGGGCTTTGACTTCCCCGTGATCGACACCGGCGTGGACACCCCCGCCGAGGCCGCCATCGCAGCGCTGATCGCTGTCTATGCACTGGCTGCCTGGTTCAACACCCGCATCCCGCACACCGGGGTGGAGATGCGCCCCCTGCGCGCCGACCCGTCGCGCAGCGTGGTGGCCAACGCGCTCAACCTGCTGCCCGACTTCTGGGCCTGCAACAGCCGCCTGTGGCGCGACAAGCTGGGCCAGATCTCGCTGGCCACCACCACCCTGTTCTGGGGCGCCGGTGGCAACCTCAAGTTCATCGTGCTGGCCTGGGCCGCCGTGGCCCTGGGCTACAACACCACCCAGGCCTCGGCCCTGACGGGCGTGGTGGCCATCGGCACCGCCGTGGGTGCCGTGGTGGCATCGATGCGCATGCGCCTGGACATGGCCACCCGCGTGATCCCGCTGGGCATTGCGATGGGCTTGCTGCTGATCCTGATGGTGTTCATCAGCAACATCTGGCTGGCCATTCCGTTCCTCATCGTGCTGGGTGGCCTGGGCGGCTACCTGGTGGTGCCCATGAACGCCCTGCTGCAGCACCGGGGCCACAACCTCATGGGAGCAGGCCGGTCGATTGCCGTGCAGAACTTCAACGAGCAGGCCTGCATCCTGGGCCTGGGGGCGTTCTACAGCCTGTCGCTCAAGCTGGGCCTGTCGGTGTTTGGTGCCATCACCACCTTCGGGCTGGTGGTGGCGGGCATCATGTGGGTCATCCGCCGCTGGCACCAGCGCAACTGCGTGAACCACCGCGACGAAGTGAACCACCTGCTGGACATCGCGCGGCACGATACGCACCATTGACTCCTGATTGCGAAGCCCCCCTGTGCGGCTTCGCCGCTTCCCCCGAGGGGACGCACCCGGAGGCCTGGAGCTATTGAAGGCTCCCCCTGAGCCGCTGCGCGTCTTCCCCCTCTCTCGCTGCGCGGGAGGGGGACGCACCCAGTGGCCTGGCAAAGCCAGTTCCACGGGTGCACTGGCCTTGGAGCGTGCCAGTTTTAGCTGGCTGTGCAGCATGGAACCACCTGCTACATAATTTATAGCTTTCAGCGCATATTCCACTAGCGCTACCGCCTGTTTTTCCCTTCAATGCACTCTCCCCTCCCCTTCGCCGCACTCTTATTCAACGCCTTTGTCTGGGGCCTGGCGTGGTGGCCGTTCCAGCACATGCACCAGGCGGGGCTGCACCCCTTGTGGGCCACGGCCTGCATGTATGCGGTGGTGCTACTGGCCCTGCTGGCGTGGCGCCCCGGCATCCTGCAGCAGGTGCGCGCGCATCCGCAGCTGTGGCTGCTGGCGCTGGCCTCGGGGCTGAACAACGTGGCCTTCAACTGGGCCGTGACCATTGGCGACGTGGTGCGCGTGATCCTGCTGTTCTATCTGATGCCCGCCTGGGCCGTGCTGCTGGCCTGGAAGGTGCTGGGCGAGCGCCCTACCCCTGCGGCGCTGCTGCGCCTGGCGCTGGCTTTCTGCGGCGTGGTGCTGGTGCTGCTGCCCGAGGGCGCACCTGCTTCGCGCCTGCTGCAGAACCTGTCGCTGGCCGACGCTCTGGCGTTGCTGGGCGGTTTCATGTTCGCGCTGACCAACGTCACGCTGCGCCGCCTGCACACCGTGCCGGGGCCCGCGCGCATGTTCTCGATGTTTGGCGGCTGCATGCTCATGGCGCTGGCCGTGGCCAGCATTGGCCTGCAAGTGGGCGTGGTGGAGCCCTTCCCTGCCGTCAATGCCACCTGGGTCGTCACCGGCCTGCTGCTGGCCGGGGTGCTGATGCTGGGCAACTGGGCGCTGCAATTTGGCGCCGCCCGCCTGGCGGCGGGCACCACGGCGCTGGTGATGCTGTCGGAGGTGATGTTTGCCAGCGTGTCGTCGGCCCTGCTGGGCGCGGCCACGCTGAACACGCGCACCGTGCTGGGCGGGGCGCTGATCCTGCTGGCATCGCTGCTGGCGGCGCTGCAGTTCCGCCGACCGGGCGCTGCGGGCCCTCATTGATGGATTGACCCGCCTGCGCACAGGCCTCTGCAGCTGGGGCTACGATGGCCCGTCATCCCCACCCGGAGAACCCGCATGTCCACCAGCATCTACGACTTTGAAGCCCTGCAGATGAACGGCCAGGCCGTGCCCCTGTCGCAATACCGGGGCAAGGTATTGCTCATCGTGAACACCGCCAGCGCCTGCGGCTTCACGCCCCAGTTCGGCGGGCTGGAAGAACTGCACAAGGAATACGCAGACAAAGGCCTCGTCGTGCTGGGCTTCCCCTGCAACCAGTTCGGCGCCCAGGACCCCGGCAGCAACGACGAGATCGCCAGCTTCTGCCAGCTCAACTACGGCGTGAGCTTTCCGATGATGGCCAAGATCGACGTGAACGGCGCCAACGCCTCGCCCCTGTACCAGTGGCTCACCGCCGAAGCACCAGGCCTGCTGGGCAGCAAGGCCATCAAGTGGAACTTCACCAAGTTCCTCGTCGGCAAGGACGGCCGCGTGATCCGCCGCTATGCGCCGCAGGACGCGCCGAAGAAGCTGGCGGGGGATATTGCGGCGGCACTGGCCGCGGGCTGATCGCCCTCGTCGGCACACATCAGCAATATTTGCGGCGCCCCGGCCCCCCTTCGCTTTTGACGCTCTTACCCCTGTTGGGGGCGAATGTTGGTATTTGTGAAACCTGAATCAAGCGGTTGCCAAACGCCCCGCTGCGGCGTCAATCGGCCTTTTCTGCAGCGACACTCTGGCCCGTTCGCGGAGAAGCAGCGCCCATCGCGCTGACCCCGAGTGAGCCAGGGTGGCATCAGACCGCCCACTCCAACGAACGCACACGCCATCTGTTCGCTACTGGAGGGAGCCCCTTTGCCTGCTTTCGCTGCCGCATGGCAGCGCGCCGCCATGGCCGCTGCATCGCTGACCTGCAAGTTCCGATTCCTGGAAATCGCAGGCGACAGCAGCACCTTGCTCAGTGCGAAGGCTGCACCCAGTGATCCGCCGGGCCTGGGCTCAAGCGGCCTTCGTGCCAGCTACTGCGACGACGCTGATAGCCAATCCGGCACTCGCCCAAGGCCGTCGGGCTGCCCGCCCCCTTTGAAGGCTTACTCAATTCACCACAGCACGGCATGCAACAAGCCCCAGGCGGAGCGTGAGTACCCGATCACCGCTGCCCTGGCAAGGGCCGCCCCCAAAAGAGCACACACGCTCGGCAGCTCATGGCCGCGTGCTGCCTTCCAGTACCGCAAGTACCGCACCCGAACCATCGCCACCAGGCCACACACATCGTTATCTTGAAGGAGCTTTTCTGATGTCATTCATTTGCCAGGCCACGGGAGCCCATATCGCACTCGATCGCCCTATCGCCTCGGTGCCCGGACCAGCCAGAGTCATGGCTTGCGCAGCACTGGCGCTAGCGCTGGCATCGGGTTTGGCGGGTTGCGCTGACACCCCTCAAGCGCCAACAGAGCCAGTCGCCACCACCGCGCCCGCGACCGAGACTGTCGCCGCCCCTGTCGAGCAGCCAGCGCCTGAGTCCATCGCCCAACCCGCACGCCTGCCAGAGGACGGTATCGTCGCCGAGTTCAAAGCCACGCAGGTCAAACTCTCGCCAGAAACCCTGGCGCTGCTGGCCAAGTTCGCAGAGAGCCGCCACCCCAACGAACGCCTGGAAATCACCGGCTACTGCAACAAACGCGAGGCCCCCATCGATGCGCGCGACATCGCCACGATGCGCGCCAATGCGGTACGCCGCGAACTCATCAAGCTGGGCGTGCCCGCTAAATCCATCCGCGTGAAGTACAACACCACGCAGCCCATGCACGCAGTCAAGATGGAGGTCAAGGAGGGCACTGCTACGGCCTCCACACCGCAAACGGGCCGCGTTGAACTCGCGGAAAAAGCAAGCCCTGCAGGCCCCATGAGCACCGCAGCCAGCACCCAAGCCGGTTGCGCATGCGCTGCACCCGGCGCAGCCACTCGGTGAACTGGTTTTGCTGGCCCTGCCTTCGGGGCCAGCTCTTCCTTGCCGTTGCTTCCACGTAGCACTGCGGCAGGACGCCTGCTTGGCAGCCCGTGCGGGAGGCGTGCTCGGCTGGTTACTTTACGGCCAGCGCGGGCGCGCGGCGCTGCATCAGGGCGTCAATGATTAGGATATTTAGAGCACCGCGTCTCGCCCGCTTGCTTCGTCTTAGATCGCAGTAGTAGCGGCGGCCCCGCCAAAACTCTCTGCCGGATGATCTGGCTGCGAGCGCTGCTGAGCTCTTCGTGCAGGCCGACCTGGTCGGCGTGGAAGTAGTACACCTCGCACAGCTTGGCATTCCCGCTGAGACCATCTGTGCCGGTGTTTTGCACTGTGCCCTTGAAGTTGAGTGCTTGCCAGTAGCGGGCTTCCAGTGTGTCGTTGGCTGGTTGCTGGGAATAGTCTTGGTGTTTTTGGCCGCTTGCGCTTAACTGGCCTTGGCTAACAGCTATGGTTTTTTGATGTTTTTGGCTGCTGCGCGTCTCGGGTGGTGCCCAGCCCGCACTGCTCGGATCTTTCGCCATCTGCGTCCAGGCGCGCCAGCGGTACATAGCTGCACGGCTCGTAAACGTAGATGCTCGCGTGCCCGCCACGGCTTTACTGCAGCAGCCGCATTCCGTCCCAGGCGAAGTGCGTGGTGCCAAAGCTGTCGCTCTTGGCGATGCGCCTGCCCAGTGCGTCGTACTGGTAGCTGAAGACCTGGCTTTGTGGCTGGCCGTCTTTGCCCGCCAGATCATAGTGGAAGTATTCGCTGCGCACGGGCTAAGTCGCATGGGTGTGGACGATCCGTCTAATGCCGACTAATTCGTGTCTAAGATTTTTATCAAACTTTCTCAATCAAAGCCTGGGCGAGAGAAAGTAAAAATCATATTATCCATATTAATACCCATCTCAGGCTCCAGCAAATTAATATCTTGCAATAAATTCACAAACTGTCGAAAAATCATCCAATCAGTATTTTTATATTCAAAAACACCGTTATGCCGATGACTCTCTTCGATTTTTGAAAGAATAAAAATCAGTCCCTCTTTATTCTTCACCAAAGTTATCGCACCAACAGCAATCAAATCTTTAATTGCAGCCGTTTCATCTTCGTAGTCCATGATAGTTGGCAAGGCCGCATATTTTTTCACTAGATCACTCACGACTGCCTCCAATTAAAACGGGGAGCCATCCAAAGGAGTATGTGCGCCATTTTTGTCGGCGCCAAATGGACCCCTCGTTCCATCAGTTCTATAGTTATTGCCAGCGGGGCCTTTAATGCTAGCGGTTGGGCCAGCGCCAGCGTTCGACCCCGGAAAGTTCGCAGCAGCAACAGGGTTTGCGCCATGACCATGAATACTATAAGGCGCACTTTCGTGCTTGAAACCACCGGAGGGGAATTTCGCTGGATTTGGATGAAATACGTTAGGCAGTCCACCTTGTCGCGCCCAAACCTGGATATCAGGATAATTCATCCGTCCATTTCTCACCAAATCAGCAGGACTACTCGGACGTTGAGAAAAACGACCCGTTTCATTATTTCTCCACCGGTTAGCTTTTGAATCAAAAGAACAGCTCCACCCCCACGGATCAATCCAGCTAATCGGGTTAGGCGCATACTGATGCAGGTTCCATCCGCCCGACAGCCCAATCGGATCCGGCGTCGTAAACGCCCCCAGATCCACGTCGTAATACCGGAACATGTTGTAGTGCAGCCCCGTTTCCCTGTCCAGGTACTGCCCCTGCATCCGCAGGTTCTGCTGAAGCTGAACTGTCTGGTTCGCTGACTGTTGTTGCAGCTGAACAGGCCTGCCCGCTTCGTCGTAGCTTTGCCATTCCTCCCGGACCGTACTGCCCCATGTGCTGTAC
>NZ_JAOBSQ010000019.1:0-13593 GCF_025246485.1 Acidovorax sp. K2F | reverse complement strand
CATGGTTGTGCCGCGCGCGCAAAGCACTTCTCACCTCAGCATCGTTTTCTACCAATCGCACAGGTTGGGCAACCAGATCTCCGAAATCGATCAGTTGCCTCGCCGTCATCAGGCGCTCGTAAGTCTCGTAGACCAAGGCAACTTCCATGCACTTCTCGGCGTTCTTCATCGCCTCGGCATCCGTACCGCAAGTCTGTTCCATGGCCACGGCCAATGCCCGGTAGCCGGCGGCATCGACCACTTCGTCCTTGGCGCGTGAAATCGCACTGAGCATGTCACTGAGATCAAGCGCCGGATCCCACAAGTTCCGGAAGTGGCGCAGCGATAGCCGTGGCAGCTCGTCCTCCAGCAGTTCGATGCCTTCGGATCGATCAATGAGACGGGGGTTGGCGGGAAGTCCGAGCTTGTCGTGAAAACGGCGCACGATATCCAAGCCGAATGCGTGAAACGTACCGATCCACATCGCTGCGGCAGCCCGCGGATTCCGGGCGGCGAGCCGCTCGCATAACTCGTTCGCCGCCTTGTTGGAGAACGTGAGAACAAGGATGGAGATCGGATCCACGCCCTCAGCCAGAAGACTCTCGATGCGCTGCACCAGTGTGCGGGTCTTGCCCGTTCCCGGGCCTGCTTGTAACTGAAATGCCGTGTTGCGATGGTTGGCCGCCTCCATCTGGGTAGGGTCAGGTGTGGGTACGGCAGCTGCTGCGGTAGGCTCCACGACGGCAGGTAGCTCGTTCGGCAAGAGCAGCGAATCCAGCAGTTGCTGCTGGACCACTTGCAAGGGTGCTCCGAGGCGTGTGGCGATATCGGCGGAGGAGCAACCGCAGTCGATGTAGTGGTGCCGCACCATTGAACGCGGTAGCAGGAGCTCGCGCGCAAACAGATCCATCCGGACCTCTCTGCGTTCCCTGGCGCCGTAGTCGAGCACGCGTTCCACGCCGACCGGTGCATCTTCGGCCGAACGGCCGGGTTCGACTTCACCTGTCACCACGTTCTGAGCATCACCCTCCAAGACGAAATGTCCCAGTTCGTGCGCTATCAAAAAGGCGCGGTCGAATGCCGAACCGATGTCTTCATACAGGATGCACTCGGCTTCACGGTCGAGCACTGCACGACCGCCTTTCAGTGCCGAGTCACCAGTCGCTAAAGCATACACATCGAGATCTCGCCGAGCCGCTTCGCGGCTGACGAGTTCGAGCAGGTTCCATGGATCAACACCGTCCGCGACCGCAGCCTGGTGGATGCGTTCTGCCTCGCGCCGTGCGGCCTCGGTTGCATCCATGATCAGTCTCCCAATGCCTGCAGAGCTTCCTTTTGGGCAGGTGTCAGCTGGGATGTCTCGACCGCTTGATTGAACGGTATCTGGGCGGTCACTTCGGGCTTCACGTTGGATCGAAAACTCAGGCTGGACGCCATGGTGGGCGGGCTACGCAGATAGGCCGAAACAGCATCAGCGGTCGCGCCAAGTTCGGCAGCGAGCTGCTGAACGAAGCGTCGGGGAAAGGTGGCGGCATCGATTGCTCGTTCGCGCACGCGAATCAAGAACAAATTGCTGACGTCCAACCTCCTGGCTATTGACTTGAACGCTGTGGGTTGCAACTGCGCAAAGGGGTTGGTGATAGCAACAGTGCCTTGTGCCGACCCCATTGCTGCCTGGAATTGCCGCCAAGCCTGATCGACGACCTGATCTGACGAAACCTGAACCTCGTCGCCGGAGTGGGAGCCATCCATCATCAGCTCAATCGAGCAATCCACGAGGGCCAGCGCATGTTCCGGGTACTGGTTCAAGTAATGATCCAACGTGGCGCGGTCATGCCGGGGCTCGACGGAAAACGCATGGAGAACTTCTTCTTCGTCGGGTCTGGAATTTTCGGTGTTCATAGTTCGACTTCCTTTTCAAGGATGGCCTTGAGCGCCTTGCAGGCGCGAGTCTTCCTGTTGCGAACCGTCCGTTCGTCGCAATCGAGCATGCGTGCAATGGTCATGACATCTGGATCCTTGGCGTCAATTGGAATTCCCTGCAGAAATAGGCCGATGACCTGTTTCTGATCGCGGGGTAGACGGTCAATCGCAGCGAATAGCACCAACCGGAAAGCAGGATCGTCAATTTTTTGTGGGTCGCCACTCAGAAACTCTTCGAGTGCCGCTTCGACTGCAGCGGAAATCTCAGGGCCCTCACCATCTTGACTACCTAGCGGAACCGCCTTGATCTTGCGAGTGGCGGGGCCGATCTTGCGCAGCACAGTGGTTCGAAGCGCAACCATCGCCTTGTCAAAGCGGATTTCGTAGAAGTCCAGCAAACCGGGGTGTGTGTTGCAGTCCTTGGTGAGTAGGACGACGAAACGGCTGCGAATCTCATCGCGAATGTCTGCTGCACCGTCCATGCGCGTATCAGGTATCGTTGAGTACAGCGACTGATCAATACGTTTCAAAAGGATGCGAAAGGTCTTCTCGAACTGCCCGTGATCTCCATCGACCCACGCTCGCCGCAGGAAGTGAAGCACGACCTCCGTGGGCACATACTGCGGATGCTTTCTTGACGCGCTGTCGAACCGCGAAAGCCGAGCCCCTGCGTCGAGCACCTCAAGCTTCTCGATGCAAACCTCGATCTCAGGTGGCCGCTCGTAGGGCTTGCCGTCTTTGTCCTTGCGTTTGAGTGCTACCGGCATTCCTTGACTCCCGTATTCTTGTTTGGTGGATCAGGGTGACTGTGTTCGTTTCAACGAATGCGGATCGGCAACGACACTTGCGGCTGGATCGGCACCAGCGTCTTCGCATAGGCGCGCAGGATTTCGTTGTAGAGGTCGGCATGCTTGGGGGCCTCGACGGTGATGATCAGCGCGTAGCGGATCTTCTCGGCACCGTTGGCCTTATGGCCAGCTTCGCGCGCGTTGTAGTGGATGTCGAAGACCGGATTCTTGAGGGTGCTGCCGCGCATGTTCTTCGCGCTGTGCAACACCGTTTCCCATTTGCCCATGTCGGAGCGGCGTTCTTCCTCGGTGGCGTATTTCTTCATGTCGAAGAAGCTTTTGGTGTCGGCGTTGGCCTTGCCGTCCTTGATCTTCTCGTCGCTGGGACGGAAAACGACTTCCAGGCCTGCGCGCGTGTAAGCGGCGGCGTCCTGCGGATCGGTCGGCGAGGCATAGCAGAAGGTCGCCTTGAGGCGGATACTGCCATTCAGGCCGCCGATGGGCAATGGCAGTGAGGCGCGCAGGTATTTGCCCGGCTTCAACTCTCCCTGGTAAACCACGCGCGCGACCCCTTCAGGGCAGGTGATGATGCTCATCAGGTCTTCGGGCACCTTGCCCCAGCCGACTTCGAGCTTGTCGTGCGTCGCAGCGTCTGCGGCGTGGACCAGCAGCGCCTTGATCGCCAACGGCGACAACTCGGCTCCGAGGATGGCGCGAATGCCGACCGCGCTGCGCAACAGATACGGAGAAGCGAAGCTGGTGCCCAGCTGCGGCGAGAGCGCCGCTTTCTTTCCCGGTGAGAGCACATGGAAGTAGTTCCCGGCATTGCCACCGAACGCCATCAGGTCAGGTTTGATGACACCCGGGCTGCGGCCAGGGCCGACGGCACTGTACGGTGCACGCGCCCAGCTGGCTTCAGTGTCGTTGGCTGCCCCGACGGCCAACGCGTTGACGCAGTCCGAAGGCACCTGCACGCGGGCGTTGCCGGAGGCCCGGTCCATTTGGCCGTTGTTGCCAATGGCCACGGTCATCAAGGTGTCGCCATCGCTCAGCAGGTCGTCGATGACCGACGTCCAGGCGTGTACGTCGGTGTCTTCAATCGGCAGGTCAGGGCCGAGGCTGAGGTTGATGAACTGGTACTGCCGTGAGAGCAGCACCTGCTCGACGAAGCCCAAGGTCCGGTACAGCTCCAGCGGGTCTTCCGTATCGGCGTCCTTGTCGAGTACGCGCAGGTGGTCTACATAGGCGAAGGGGCGGCTGGCGGCGCCGTTCGGCTGGATGGGACCGAACAGGAAGGCGGAGCTGACGGCCAAGCCATGCTCCAAGCCCGCCGGATCGTCCTGCGCGTCTTCGTCCAGGACACGGTAAGAGCGCAGCCACGGGCCGATGGCGTTTTGTTTGGGCAGACCGCCGTCGAGGATGGCGACCTTGGGCTCTGAAGACAGCGGCTGTTCGGTCGGCAGGCTACACCCAACCGTCACCTCGCCCGTTCGGTGAACGGGCCGCATGCCTCGCAGCTTGGGCACCGGACGGATGACGCGCACGAAGACGAATTCGGCAAGCCGCTCGATGTGATCGTGCTTGCCTTCGACGGGCACGAACCACAGGTTGCCAGCCGTGAAGCCCAGGTCGCTGTGAACCTTGACACTCACCTCCTTGGCGTACTTCACGAAGGCCTGCTGGACGAACAGGCGGCTTTCCTCGGGTAGCAGGTGAATGCCGACCTCAAAGAAGCGATCCTTGGCGCTGCCGTAGTCTGCAATGCGCTCACGAGGCGTGAAGGCGGCAAACTGCTCGATGTGTGCCAGGTCCAACGCTTCGTCTGACTCGGGTTCGATCTGCCGAGTCCATTCATTGAGATGGCGAAATGCCTGGCGTTTGCCGGCGACAAACAGTTCTGTCGTCGTGCACTCCTGTGGCTCGCCCCTCTTGGTCCAGCCGCCAGGTGTCACCTTCACGGTTCGGCTACCGACCGATTCCAGGCCGACGGTGCGAAGCATCGCCGTTGGGAAGAACGACCGGGCGATGTAGCTGGGGTTCATCGTCAGTCGGGCGACCCCGAAGTCGCCAGGACAAGCGTGCGGGGGCAAGGCGTCCAGGGACGTTGCGGTCGCCACGAATTGCGGTGTCAGTCGCTGTGCGGCCTGTGCGAAGGAGTACACCTCCGCTTTGCCTGGCATGCGCTTCGGCCCTTTGATGTCATGCGTCAGCAGCTCGCCGCGCCCGATCAAAAAATTGGTTTGGCTCATGCTTCAGGCTTTCCTTTCGAGGTCTTCTTCGCTGCTACCGGTTGCTCGCTGGTGTACTTGCGGATCGTGTCGCGGCTGACGCCTGTGATGTCGGAGATGGTGTGTTGCGACAGGCGGGTTTGCTTTGCCAGAAGGACGGCCAGATCGATGCGGCCTTGGCGTTCCAAAACCAATGCGCGCGATTTGACGAACTCTTCGATCAGATCGGCGTCCGAAGCCGTGCCCAATGCAACAGCGCGCCGGAAACGCTGGAGATCCCGCTCGATGTCGCTGAACGACTCGCCGTTGAAAGCGAAGGTCAGGATGTCGATCCAGCGGCCGAATAACGCATAGTCCGGCCCGAGAAAGCGCTTGATCGCCTGTTTGACGGCAGGCATTTCCGGCGCCTTGAAGTTGATCACCAAGTCGAAGCGACGCCACAGCGCCGGGTCGATCAGTTCCGCGTGATTCGTAGCCGCTAGCAATAAGCCGGTAGCAGGCCATTCATCGACTTCCTGCAGAATGACCGTGACCAGGCGCTTCAATTCGCCAATGTCGGTGTCGTCGCTGCGGCGTTTGGCGATGGCGTCGATTTCATCGAGCAGCAGCACGCAGGGGCTGCGCTTGGCGAAGTCGAGTGCGGCGCGCAGGTTGCTCCCGCTTCGCCCGAGCAGGCTGCTCATGACGGCGGTCAGGTCGAGCACATACAGCGGCACACCCAATTGAGACGCCAGCCAGCGCGCGGTCAGCGTCTTGCCGACGCCGGGTGGGCCGACGAAGATGGCCGAACGCGTGGGGTTCAGGCCCATCGATGCCAGTCGCTTGGTCTGGCGGCGTTCCTGGATCAACTGGCTCAAGGTTTCTTCCAGGTCTAGAGACAGCAGCGGTTGCTCACGATCAGGGTCGTCCTTGAAGACCTTCAGCAGCGACAACCTCGATTCGTCATCGACTGGTAGTGGCTGCGCCGCGGACGCGGGCGGCGCGACCTTACGCATTGGAGCGCTTGCGCGGGGTGCCTTCGCGCGCAGGTACAAGTCCATCTGTTCAGCTAGTTCTGGGTCCGTGTTGCGGTACTTGCGTACTAGCCGGGCCACGAACAGCCGCACATCCTCCGTCTGCTCTGCGAGTGCAAGCCGGATCAGCTGGGCTAAATCTGACTGAACATCATTCATTTCGTCCAACATTTGCGTAACTTGTTGATATTAAAGAGAAATTTACAAATAAAAAATGGAATAGGGATATTTTCTCACGTTTCCGATGTAAGCGCTGAAAAAGATCTCAAGCGCAGCCGCTCACGCACCAAAATGGGGAACCATGTCCCACGCACGCCAGATCGGATGAGAGACCCTCCTAGCGCAGTGAACCGCCCCAGGGGCGGGTTCAGAACGACCGCTGAGGTTCGACAGCGCGAGTTCGACCCTTAAAGTAGACGTTCATGGCAGGTTGAAGGGGTGACCTGCCGCCCGCCAGGCTGAATGACCGCAGCGCACTCGACTCCGGTCATTGCAGTCGCCCAGCTTTCAGGTGAGCCGACGACGGCTTCAAGTCACGCACCGGGAAGCTGTCTCTCGGCTTCGAACGTCCGCAATCGCTGCACTGCAGTCCATCACCCGCAAAGCGGCGCGTCTCTATCCCCTCCAGCTAAACACGCACAGGAGGAAGCACAAGTCCAGTCCTGAGCACTCGACCCAAATGTGGCATTGCCACCCTGACAAGGAGCTCTCGTTTGACCAGGTAGTCAGCAACTCGCTGGAACCCCGCAATCGTCGCGTCATCGAGTCCACTAAAAACGCCAACACCGCAGTAACTAAAACGAGCCCTGGCAGCACCACAAGTCAGCTGGGGCGGAATTTCACGATGCTGTTGCGGGAGCTGGGTCTGGAGACTGGGCCGGGTGGTAAGCGAACGCTGTACTCGCTGCGTCACACCTACATATCCTTGCGATTGCTGGAGGGCGTGTCACCGGCCATCATCGCCAAGCAGTGCGGCACCAGCCCCGAAATGATCCATCGGCACTATGACCACCTGCCCACGCTGATGCACGTCAAAGCCCTGGTGGGTAGTGAGGGTGCCGAGCTGACCAAGCTGATCAAAGCCTATGCCGCGCTAGAGTGAATCAGGTCAGACTCGATAAATCTGAAGAACATGTGGCCGCCAAGCTGACATCACTTGCATGAGGAACTAAGTTTGCTCAGGGGGCTTTGCCTGCGGGTTTCGCCTCTTTCTTCATAGAAAGTTTCGCAGAAAAGAGTATCGGCTCCACTTGCTTAAGTAGCCTGTCCACGAACTCGGCGTCGATGGGCGCATGCGCAAAAAGCACGCGATACCAAAGCGGACCAAATAGCAGGTCCAAGACAAGATCGTGATCCAGGTTGTCTGGAATCTGCTTCGTCTCAACTGCCCGCTGCAGCAATGCCAAGCCAGCCTCTCTTCTGGGACCCACTACCCTTTCGCGCAACAGCTCTGAGGTCACCGCGTCGTACTGACCCTCGGCCATCAGTGAGCAAAGAATGCGCCGCCAGAGAGGGTCCTTCAGCCTCTCCACGGTGGCCAACAGATATCGCTTGAATTCCGCTCTCAGCGATTCGGCGTCCTGCCGTACTCCCTCTGAAAAGCCCTCCATGTAGAGATCCACCAGAAGCGCACCCTTGGTGGGCCAGCGTCGGTAGATGGATGCTTTTGACACCCCCGCAGCGCTGGCAACCTGCTCAATCGAAAAGCGGGTTTCTCCCTCCCTCCCGAGAAGCGCTCGCGCCGCTTCCAGGATGGCACCGTGAGTCTGTTGGTTGCGAGGTCGTCCTCGGGTCGGCTCAGGTGATTGGTCGCTCGGAAGGGTTGGTGTGGTCATGGCTGGATTCTCACAGATTTGACATTCGATACGAACCGTTTTATATTGACAGAAACGATCCGTTTCGTATTTATGGGACAACAGTGAAGAATCAACCATGGAGCTGGAGAGCAAGGTCAGACATGAACGCCCACTCCAGTGCGTGGCGGGGGGCCAAAACAGCGATGTTTTGCGTCGCCCATCGGCCAACCGACGATTTCCCTCATCGCAGCTGAAGCCATTCAGTTGCAACGCAAGCCACCCAGTGGCAACACTCCAAAGCCCTCCCAACCTCACTGACCAACAGGAGCATTCATGAAAACGGACAACACGAGCAACCGGCGCCACGCGCTCAAAACCATCGGCGGTCTGGGTGCTTCCGCCGCACTGATGACGCTGAGCGTCAAGGATGTTTTTGGACAGGCCAGCATCCCGATCACCATGACGACGGGCTTGAAGTTGGCGAACTACGGGCCGATCTATGTTGCGGCCCGCAACGGCTTGTTTGCCAAGCAGGGACTGGCCGTCACGATCAACGTGGGTGGGACGGTGGTTGAACCCGTATCCATCGCGCTGTCAGGCAGAGCACCGATCGCCGTGACCGGTACGGGCATGGCGGTGAACTCCACACTGGAGGGCGGCCAGATGAAGGTGGTTGCCAAGATGTGTGGCGCCTTGGGGATGTGGGTCATCACCCGGCCGGGCACTCAGTTCACCTCGCTTGCTGATTTCAAAGGCAAGAAGGTGGCCAGCCTGAAATACCCCTCCAACACGGTAACATCGCCCACCTTTGCGATGAAGAAGTTCGCGGGAATCGACCCGAAAACAGCTGGTGTGGAGTTCATTGAGGGTCCTCCCGGATCCATCGTCGGTGCTGTCCGCGACAAGCGCGCCGACGTTGGCGTGGTTTTCGAGTGGGACGCAAGCATTGCTGCACAACAAGGTCTGCAGGTCTCCTACGGATTCGCAGACCAGATGGGTCCCATCCTTCTGACGTCGGTGATGGTGAAGAACGACTACCTGATCTCGAATCCGGACATCGTTCAGCGGTTCTGTAACGCCATCGCAGCGTCCATGAAGCTGATTCGGGAAAACAACGCCGTCTACATCAACGCGATGGGGGCGGAGTTCAACAACCTCGATCGATCTGTGGTCGAGGCGGGATGCTCGCGTCTGCTGGCAACTAAAGGGTTCGTACCCACCAACCCTGTGATCTCCAAAGCCGAGTGGGACGCGAGTGTTGAGCACGACGCATTGGCGGGAACCATCCGTAAAGCGCTGTCCTTTGAGGAAATGGTGGACAACCGATTTGCTCAGAAGGCAACAGAAGCCTTTGGCATTGGAGCTTGACCATGGGAGCCGTATCGACCTCCATTGCAACAAGCCAATCGGACCGCCCTAAGCGCCCCAACAGTATGAGCTCAACACTTCGAATCACGTTTTACCAGGCCACGCTGGTGCTGGGCCTGCTTTTGGTCTGGGAGCTGTTGGTGCGATTTGAAATCGCACCGGTGTACCTGTATGGCCAACCCTCGGGCATCTTGGCAAAAGGGCTGGTGCTTATTCAAGAGGGCGACCTTTTTGTACACATCGGGGCCACCGCATTCGAAGCCATCACCGGCTTCGTGATTGGCACCACTTTGGGCAGCGCAGCGGGGCTCATGCTGTGGCTGTCCGACACCGTCGCTCGAGTCTTGCGCCCCATCATCGTGGCGATCAACGGTGTTCCGAAGATCGCGCTGGCACCTCTGGTCATTGTCTGGTTTGGCGTGGACATCGGCGCCAAGGTGGCCATCGCAGCCAGCTTGACCTTTATCGTGGCGCTGATCTCTGTCTACCAGGGTACGCAAGAAGTGGATCAGGACTTGGTCAAGCTCATGCGCTCCCTCGGTGCCCGACGGCTCACGATATGGCGCAAGGTCATTGTTCCAGGGTCCACCCCCTGGATATTGGCCACTATGCGTTTGAACATCGGATTCGCCATGATCGGCGCGGTTGTGGGGGAGTACATCTCCGCCAAGAAGGGCTTGGGCTACTTCATCTACAACGCAGGCGCGCTGTATGACCTGAACTCGGTCTTTGTTGGAATTTTCTGTCTCATGGTCCTGGCCTTGGTGCTGGACGTCGGGCTGCTCAAGGTCGAAGGGAAATTCAAATGGTGAAGAAAAATGGCAATGCCGTTCTCGAAGCGCGCAACGTCTCGATGACGTTCAACGCCGGCACAGAGCGCGAAGTGGTGGTGTTCAGAGGTGTGAACTTCGAACTTCACGAAGGGGAAATTCTCGCGATCGTGGGGCCTTCGGGCTGTGGCAAGTCAACGCTGTTCAACATCATCGCTGGTCTGCTGGAGCCCACATCCGGTGCCGTCTATGTGGATGGAGAAAAGATCGATGGGGCTCGCGGGCACGTGGGCTACATGCTGCAAAAAGACTTGCTGTTGCCCTGGCGCAGCGTGATGGACAACGTCACGCTGGGGCTGGAAGTTCAAGGCGTAGAGCCTGGCATCGCAAGGGAGCGGGCAGCTAGCCTCATCAAAAGCTACGGCCTGGCCGGCTTTGAGTCGGCCCGTCCCGGTGCCTTGTCGGGCGGTATGCGTCAACGGGTGGCTTTCATGCGAACACTCGCATTGGACCCCAAAGCCATTTTGCTGGACGAACCCTTCTCTGCGCTGGACTTTCAGACCAGGCTGGTACTCCAAGGGGATGTCAGACGCATCATTCGAGACAGAAACAAGTCTGCGATCTTGGTAACACACGATATCGGCGAAGCCGTGGCCATGGCCGACCGGGTCCTTGTGCTCTCGCACAGGCCGAGCACGGTCAAGGCCATCTATGACATTGATCTTGGTGTGGCCGAGGATGATCCGATAGCGTTGCGACGCTCCACCCGCTTCAACGACCATTTTGATGCGATCTGGAGCGATCTGGACATTCAAGTTTCCTCCACCGTCTGAGACGGGATAAATCGGGCGACCCACTGCGCACGAGGGTAGCCCGGTCAAATACAGTGAGTGGCAAATGAACACGATTGCAGAACAGCCCATTCGGGCTGGGCGGGACAACGACCGCACGGAACATCATCAGCTTCCCCGCAACTCTTACGAGGCTCTGGCTCGCTGCGCAGACCTGTGGCCTGCGAGCGAAGGTGTCGTTTTCCCCCTCTCGAACAAGCGTCTTACTTTCAGCCAGTGGCTGAGTCAAGCACAACGACTAGGGGAAGGACTGCGACGCTTGGGTATCGGCGAGGGCGATACCGTGGCGCTTTGGGCAGAAAACCGCATCGAGTGGGCGGTGACCCAGACGGCACTTGCCGCGATCGGCGCGGTCCTCGTTCCGATAAACACCCATTTCCGAGAGCAGGATCTTCGCTTTGTCTTGAACCACAGTCAGGCGAAAGCGATTCTGTTTTCCAAGCGCTTCCGGTCCAGCAACTACCTTGACATGGTCACAGCTCAACAGCCGGACACGCCTTCGCTACAACACATGGTCTGTTTCGACGCAGTGGATCAGCCAGGCATCGTGGCCTACGAGACATTGTTGAAAGGTCAGGATCACCACTTTGTCCCCGCACACACGCAGGCCAAAGCGATGGGTAGTGTGCAGTACACCTCGGGCACCACCGGTCAACCCAAAGGGGCCGCTTTGTCGTTTGGCGGCATGATGCTCAACGCAGCGGCCAGCGCAAAGCGGTTGAAACTTTCTCACGGAGACCGCTGGACCTCCATCATCCCCCTCTTTCACTGTGCGGGTTGCATCATGAATCTGATGGGCTGCCTGTCCCAAGGCGCCACCTATGTGGGGGTTCCGGCGTTCGATGCACAAGACATGTTCCGCATCATCGAGAGTGAGCGCTGCACCCTCCTCACGGGGGTTCCAACCTCTTACCTGAGCATGTTGCAACACCCCGATCGGCAACAGTTCGACCTCAGCACCCTGCGCGCGGGAACATGTGGTGGTTCCGACTGTGACCCTGGCGTTCTTGCGCGGTGTGCTGCGGAGTTTCCGATTCCCGGTCTGGTGCAGGTTTACGGTCAGACCGAAGCCAGCACCTTGATTGCCCTGGACGATCCCGACAGCCCCGACCGCTGGGCAACCAGCGGCTATGCGCTGGAGGGTATGGAGCTTCGGATCACGCATCCTGACACCCGCAGCATCATGGAGCCCATGGCGCTGGGGCAAATTGAAGTCCGGGGGCCAATGGTGATGATGGCTTATTTGTACCAGCCGGAAGCCACCAGCAAGACCATTGATGAAGACGGTTGGATGCAGACCGGTGATCTGGGATACCTGCGTCCCGATGGTAGGCTGGTGATCGCGGGGGGACGTTTGCGGGACATGATCATCCGTGGAGGCGAGAACATCTATCCCGTTGAAGTGGAAAACCTGTTGCGCGAGCATCCGGCAGTTGGCGAGGTGGCCGTTTTTGGTCTACCAGACACGTACTACGGTGAAACGGTGGCCGCTGCCGTCAGCTTGCGGACCCCAGTCATGGCGGATGAGTTGAAGACGTTCCTGTCTGGAAAGGTGGCCGCGTTCAAACATCCGATACGCTACTTCCAGGTCACGGAATGGCCCATGACTTCCAGCGGGAAGATCAAGAAGCGTGACCTGCAAACCGCCGCACAGGCGAACCAACTGGATGTTCTCACGTGAGGCCGACTGTATTGGGATGCAGCGCGACACACCGTGATCTCCCGGGTCCGGATTCGACAGCCGCTGCGATTGGAAACACCGGCGTTGTGGTCGTGTCGTCGCCCTACGTGATTGGCTTGCTGGAGGAGGCCAGCCACCGAGCCGTCAAAGATTTTTACGAACCGGGGGAGGCGACGGTTGGGACACGCATCGACGTGTCACATTTGGCGCCGGCGTTTCCCGGTCTGGAAGTCGTCGCTCTGGCAAAACTTGAGGTGTTCGAGGGGCGCAAGCTGAAGTTCTCGGTATCGGCTTATCAAGGCAACCGACTCATCATGCAGGGCTGGCACGAGAGGGCCGTCGTTCGATTGGAGCGTTTCTTAAAGAGCGCGCCAGGTGTGATGAACACGACCAAGGGCCCGATCGAGTTTTTCTTCGACTACCACAGCCCCTGGTGTTACTTTGCCGCCCTTCGCGTGGGGGCGCTTGCCGCACGCGTTGGCAGAGCGGTGGTCTGGAAGCCCATGCACCTGGCGCGACTGATCGAGCGGATTGACGGACGACGGCCGTTGGATGCGAATCCGGCGTTTGTGCGGTGGTTCAAGTCGGATATGCAAGACTGGGCGAACGCCCTGGGCGTTGAGGTTCGCTACCACCCCAGTTTTCCACTGCGTCCAGTACGGGCCTTGCGAGCCACTGTCTACGCGGCTGAGCAGGGCTTGGCAGAAGCCTTCGTAATCGGGGTTATGCGAGCCTACTGGAGTGAGTCGAAAGACATCAGTGATCCAACTCAGCTCGCCGAAATCGGCACCGCTGTTGGGCTTGACGCTAGCGGTATACGTGCATGCATAGATGATCCGGTTTACAAAAATGCTGTCGAACAAAACACTAAACACGCGCAAGATAGAGGCGTATTTGGTGCGCCAAGCTTTTTCCTTGACGGCAAGCTATTTTGGGGAAATGATCGGATGGGGCAGCTGGAGGAGTTCGCTACTTCGGCGCTGTTGCATAACCCAGAGTGAGGCCGAGCTTCCCCTTACCCCAGGCGCAGCTATGTGGGCTGCTGCCGGTTTCGATGACACCTTGTTAAGGTGGAAGATGAAACCGGAGGTGGTTCATGGAGAGAAGAAGGACATTCAGCCGCGAGTTCAAGCTCGAGGCGGTCAGGTTGGTCACCGAGCGTGGCGTGGCTGTGGCCCAGGCAGCCAAGGACCTGA
>NZ_JAOBSQ010000018.1:0-10774 GCF_025246485.1 Acidovorax sp. K2F | reverse complement strand
TTAGGTTCGACGGCAGAGTCCATGGGCGCCAACGCAAGCGGTCGCTTACCGGTCAGGATCTCAAGCGACCGATCGATTACCTGTACCGGTCGTTCGGCACTGTAGCGAAGTGCAAAGTTCTGGAATGGCCCTTTGCGTCACGGACGAAACGGTGTTCTGGACCATGGGCAGGCCTTCTTCAAGCGCCAGCAGGGAGGGCGAATCACTTCTTTTGGTCCTTCAGTGTCCGTAGCGCAATACCCGCCACCCGGGTTCCCAGTGCTCCTCAAAGTGCGTGATAGACGGGCAATAGTTCACTTTGACCTGATGCTGTTGCAACATTCTGATCATTGCTCTCGCCGCAAATAAAGAAGGAGACAAGGGGTGGCCGTTGGATCGCAATGCCCAAGACATCGCGCGCGGTATGTGGATATGCGGCAGTCTTGACCTCGCCATCCGCATCCGGCATTTGTGCAGGTGAGCCTGCCGTGAATCTCGTTGAAGGTGCGTGGATAAGCTTTGAGCGCCGACTGGCGAGCTGCTCAGGCCTGACCTCGATGGAGTCACATTTCATGGCGCCGTGTTCTCGGCGCCAGATACCTGGTCGACAAATGCCAGCAGCGAAGCGGTGGGCTGTTTGTCGCGATGCACGACCAGGTGAGATTGTCGGAGCTGCCGCGGCAAGGTCGTGGCGATGCGGCACAGGCGGCCGGCCTCCAAAGCGTCGCTCACGACCCACGACGAAAGGCAGGCCACGCCCATACCCGCCTCGGCCGCATGTTTGATCGCCTCCGAACTTCCCAGCTCGATGCTTCGACGGTAGGAGCGCAAGTGGGGCAGCAGACTTTGGTCGGTGGCCTCGCGCGTTCCCGAGCCCAACTCACGCACCAGCCAGACCCCTTCACGCAGTGTCCGCATTGGCACCCGCTCGCCGGCCAGGCTCATTCGTGCCCACGCGCTGTCGGGCGATGTAACGACCACCATCTCGTCCTGGTGCCATGGCGTGACGGCCAGCGCCGCTTGGTGGCAAGGCCCTTCGATCAGGCCCACGTCCAGTTCAAACGCAGCGACCGCGTCACAGATGGCCGCCGTGTTTCCGATCACGACCTTTGAGCGCCAGGCACTGGCATGGCCCGGTTGCGCTGCGACAAAACGGGCCAGCAGCCTGGGCAGCACATAGTTGCCGATGGTGGTGCTGGCGCCGATGCGCAGCGACTGCGCCTGGGCGCTGCCATCGCGGGACATCAACTCGATGCCGGCGGCACCGTCCAGCAGCGCCAGGGCCCGCGGCAGTAACGCACGGCCGTTGTCGTTGAGCAGCAGGCGCTTGCCCGCGCGGTCGAACAGGCGCAGCGACAGCAGCCGCTCAAGTTCATTCACGGCCGAGCTGGTGGCCGACTGCGACAGCGCGATCTCGGCGCTGGCTGCCGTGGTAGTGCCGCTGCGCGCAACCGCCACGAAGATCTGCAGCTGTCGCAGCGTGAGGCGAAGGGTATTCATGGCGGATTTGTTTGCAAAGCGATCAGATGGGTACATCTTAGCGATACAACCCGTTTGACGGGTCATCTATGAAGCCGGAAGCTTCGTCCTCATGAACTTCAACCGGAGGCAAGCAGCATGACCATCAACGTACTTCCTGAGCCACGCACATCGGCCTCTGCATCGGCTTTCGCACGCATGCTCCCCGGCCTGGCCCTGAGCGGCGCCTTGGCTGCCACCGGTATCGCGCTGGGCCGCATCGCCTGGCTGCAGGACCATGGCTTCAGTGCGCTGACGCTGGCCATCGTGCTGGGCATGATCGTGGGCAACACGGTTTACCCGTGGGCCCCGCGCTGGGCGGTAGCCAGCGGCGCCGGCGTCAACTTCTCCAAGCAGAACCTGCTTCGCCTGGGCGTGGTGCTGTACGGCCTGCGGCTCACCGTGCAGGACATTGACCATGTTGGCATAGCTGGTGTCGCCATCGACGCGATGATATTGGGCTCGACCTTCGCACTGGCCTGCCTCATCGGCACGCGCTGGCTGGGCCTGGAGCGCAAGACGGCGATGCTGATCGGCGCTGGCAGTGCCATCTGCGGCGCTGCTGCGGTGATGGCCGCCGAGCCGGTGGTCAAGGCGCGCGCCGAGCAGGTCACGGTGGCGGTGGCCACGGTGGTGGTGTTCGGCACGCTGGCGATCTTCCTGTACCCGGCGCTGTTCGAGCTGAACCGGCACTGGGCGCTGATCCCCGGCGGCGCCAACGGGTTCGGCATCTACGTCGGATCGACCATCCACGAGGTGGCCCAGGTGGTGGCCGCAGCACGTTCGGTGGGCCCGGACGCAGCCAACTCGGCCGTCATCGCGAAGATGGTTCGAGTAATGATGCTGGCGCCGTTCCTGGTGATGCTGTCGGCTTGGCTGGCGCGCGACAGCACCCTGCAAGCCCTGGTGGAGGCAGAGCATGCTCACGCCAAGGGTCAACTCGCTGTGCCCTGGTTCGCCTTCGGCTTCGTCGCGGTTGTGTTGCTCAATTCGCTGCAATGGCTGCCGGCGTCGGTGGTGGCAGTGACGATCGAGATTGACACCGCGCTGCTGGCGATGGCGATGGCTGCGCTCGGCCTGGCCACGCACATCGGCGCCATTCGCAAGGCCGGGGCCAAGCCGCTGCTGCTGGCGTTGATCTTGTTCGGCTGGCTCATCGTCGGAGGCGCGCTCATCAACCGCTGGGTGCCGGCCCTGCTGGGCTGAAGCCTCGAATTCACGTCCCAGGGCCCTGACCCTAAATTTCTTTGCACGCTCTGGAATAGACCGCATGCCGACGCCGTCTGCTCTTTTGTCGGGACCTATCGGACCCTTCGTCCAGCACTCACCCCCCTTCACTTCACACCAACCCTTCATCGGAGCCCACAATGTTCAAGACTTTCGCTTTCGCCGCCACCGCCCTGACGCTCGCCTCCGGCAGCGCCTTCGCCGCCCCCAGCGACGACGCCCGCACGCACTTCCAGGCCATCGCCTCGGGCGACACCCAGATCGTCATGCGTGCCTATGCCGACCAGGCCCAGCTGAACTGGGTAGGCGGCCCACTCGACGGCACCTATGCCACCACCGATGCCATTCGCGGCACCTGGGAGAAGTTCGGCAAGGCCGTCGGCCCACTGAAGCTCACAGTCGGCCAGATTGAAGAATCGGCCAACCCCAAGGGCGCCACCGTCTCGGCCAACGTCGTCTTCGAAGGCAAGATGCCCATCAAGGTGCGCTACGTGCTGACGTTCCGTGAAGGCAAGATCGTCAGTGAAACCTGGCAGATCGACCCCAAGCTGGCGGTGGCTGCGGCTTACTGAACGGCACGCAGCGTGGCTACTCTCCACCAGACCCTAAAGGACAACCCCATGAAGCACCTTTCGACTCTGGCCGCGCTGCTGATCACAGCGGCTTCCTTCGCGGCACCACTCACCGGCGCTATGGCTGCCGACGCGCCGGCCAAGCTCGCCAACGGCGCGCTGGTCGACGCCAAGGGCATGACGCTCTACACCTTCGACAAGGACGTGGCAGGCAGCGGCAAGAGCACCTGCAACGGCGGCTGCGCCGCGCTGTGGCCGCCCGCGATGGCCGCCGCCAGCGACCAACCCGCCGGTGCATACACGATCGTCATGCGCGACGACGGTGCGCGCCAGTGGGCCTACAAGGGCAAGCCGGTCTACACCTACCAGGCCGACCAGAAGCCCGGCGACCGCGCCGGCGACAACTTCAAAGACGTCTGGCACATCATCAAGGAATGACATTTGCTGTCGACTTCCGTCCAGTCCCACAGGCCACGACCCCCCGATGCAAGACGACGCAAGCCTGCTGAGCTGGGTGCCGCGCCTGCGCCGCTATTCGCGCGCGCTGGTGAACAACCGTGACGACGCCGACGATCTGGTGCAGGACACGCTGGAGCGGGCCTGGGCCAAGTCGAACCTGTGGGGCGGCGTGGCCGACATGCGCGCCTGGCTCTTCAGCATCATGCACAACCTGCACGTCGATGGCGTGCGCCGTCCCAGGCTGCACACCGTGACCATGGACGACGACACGCCCGAAGTGCCGGTGGCGCCGACACAAACCGACAGGCTGGCTGTACTGGATCTGCAGGCTGCACTGGACTTGCTGCCCGTCGAGCAGAAGGAAGTGCTTCTTCTGGTGACGCTGGAAGACATGGCCTATGCCGATGTGGCGCAGGCCCTGGGTATCCCCATCGGCACCGTGATGTCGCGCCTGTCGCGAGGCCGTGAGCGCCTGCGCGGCCTGATGGAAGGCCGCGCAGAACCGGTGCGGCTGAAAGTCGTCAAATGAATATATTGCGAAGCAACCCATGAATACCGACCGTCCGCCACCGTCCATTCCCCCGGTCACCGAGGCCGACCTGCATGCGTTCGTTGATGGCCGCCTGCCCGCTGAGCGCCAGGTCGAGATCGCCGCTTATCTGGCCGCACGCCCTGAAAACGCGCAGCGCCTGGAGGCCTACCGGGCGCAGAAGCGCAAACTGCACGCCTTGCTCGATCCCGTGCTGGATGAACAGCCGCCGCAGCGCCTGCTGAAATCGGCGCGCCCGCGCGCCGTGCCGCAGACGCCTTGGTACCTCCAGCGCCTGGCCGCTGGGATCGCCATCGCCGTCATCAGCGGCGCGACTGGCTGGGGCTTGCGGGGCGGCCTGCCCGCGGGGGGCGACGATGCCGGCCGCATGGCCGCCGCGGCACCCGCCGAGCGCGGCCTGACGCTGGCGTCAGCGGGCGGCTTCGCGCAGCGCGCGGCGGTGGCTCACGCGGTATACAGTCCCGACGCGCGCCGCCCGGTCGAGGTGGACGCGGCGCACGAGGACCAGTTGGTGGCATGGCTGTCCAAGCGCATGGGCGCGCCGATGAAGCCGCCGCACCTGCAGGCCCAGGGCTACACGCTGGAAGGCGGGCGCCTGTTGCCGGGTGGCCAGGGGCCGGTTGCGCAGTTCATGTACCGCAACGAGCTCGGCAGCAAACTGACGCTGTACGTGTCCAACGATGTCGCCGACGTGGGCAGTGCCGCGGGGCCGGACAAGGCACTGCAGGCCGGCGTGAAGAACACAGACACGGCCTTCCGCTTCGCACGCGAAGGTGCGGTCAATGTCTTCTACTGGGTCGACGGTCCCTTCGGCTACGCCCTGTCGTCCGACGCCGACCGCAGCGTGCTGGCGCAGGTGTCGGCCGAGGTCTATCGGCAACTTGGCACCCCGCGCTGAAGGCCAGGGCGGCGTCGGCGCGACGCGCTGTCGGCTCGCGCCAGGGAATGAAACGGCCTGAGCCGCGCTCTTGACCTGAAGCAAGCGCTGGGCAGTGGTTCATCGGCGGCTGCCGGCTAACGACCCAAGCGATCACTCTCCACACCAACTCAGAAAGCACACATGACCACCCAACGCCGCGACATTCTCAAGTACACCCTGGCCGCCGCGGCAGCCAGCGCGCTGCCCGCAGCACATGCCCAGGCCCCGTCCGGCGCTTCAGCGGGAGCCGCAGCCACCGGCATCGACCCGCGCGACCGCGTCTTCATCACCAATGAAGACTCCAACACGCTGGTCGTCATCGATCCGAAGACGAACACCGTCGAGAGCACGATCAACCTGACCAGCTTCGACGAAGACCCGCGGCCTCCATTTCGCTACGTCACCGCCGGCGTGGCGCCGACACACGCGGCGATGATCCACAAGCCGCTGTACCACGGCTGCATCGACGCCCACGGCGCGGTGCCGTCGCCCGACGGCCGGCTGCTGGCCACCAGCGGGCGCGGCTCCAGCAACATTTATCTGATCGACGCCGAGCAGCGCCGCGTCATCGGCAACACACCCAACCCTGCGTCTGGGCCCACCACCAACCCCGAGCGCCTGAGTAGTGGCCTGCTGCTGGGCCGCGAACCGCACGAGCCCACTTTCACGCGCAACGGCCGCGAGCTGTGGGTCACGCTGCGCGGTGAAGACCGCATTGCCATCGTCGGCGTCGATCGTGCCGTTCGCCAGCTCAAGGGGGCCGACAGCCCGGGCTCCAGCGCGGTTCGCCAATACCTGCCCACACTGAGCGGCCCGGCGCAGGTGTGGTTCAACCGTGAGGGTACGTTGGCCTTTGTGGCCAGCCAGAAGGTGTCGAAGATCGACGTGTTCCGCGTCAACCCCGGCGCGGATGGCCACAGCCAACCGCAGCGGCTGACCACGCTGGACATCAGCGCACAGGACAAACCCGGCTTCACGCCCTTCATGAAGACCACACCCGACGGTGCCGAGGTGTGGTTCTCGCACAAGCTGGCTGATGCGGTGTCTTGCCGCTCGACGCAGGGTGGCTTCGACCTGATCGACACCGTGCCACTCGGCATGGGCGCTCGGCCCAACCACGTTGAGTTCGTGCGCAATGCGCGCGGCAGCGTGGTCTATGCCAGCCTGGCGCGCATCGACGATGGTGGCCCCGGCGGCGTGGCGTCGAGCCCGATCGCCATCATCGACCGCAGCGCTCCGGGCGGACAGCGCAAGGTGGTGGGCACCTTCTCCAGCCGTGGCCGCGAGTCGCACGGGTTGTGGACCAACCCCGAGAACACGCTGCTGTATGTGGCCCACGAACAGGACGAGCTGCCCGGCACGCCCAACGCGGGCCAGACCGTGTGCAGTGCATTTGATGTGAGCGACCCGCTGCGCCCGACCTTCATTGCGCAGATCCCCCTGGGCAATCTGACGCTGCCCTCTGGCGCGCTGCGCAACAAAAAGAGCATCAACCTCGTCTACGTGCGTGTGGGCGAGAAGGGCCAGACGGCATGAGCGGCGCGCACACCAGCCACGGCGCCAGCGCCGCGCACACCAGCGCATTCCAGCGGGATATGGACGAATCGATGGCCCGCATGATGCAGGCCATGCACAGCCCGGGCTACGCAGGCCAGGCCGACCAGGACTTTCTGGCGATGATGATTCCGCACCACGCCGGCGCTGTGGACATGGCGCGGCTGGTGTTGCAGCATGGGCGCGATCCTGTCACCCGGCAGTTGGCCGAGGAAATCATTGCCGGGCAGACGGTGGAGATCCAGAGCATGCAACGCCGACTGCACACCCTGCAGCAGCGCACAGCCAAAGGTGCGGAAGCGGAATTTCCGTCGCTGGGTGGGACGCGGGGGCCTTGATCGACAGCCCTAGGGAAAGTACCGATGAGCGCCACGGAATGAACCAAGCCACGCAGCGCTCTTGATCACCATGCTGTTCCAGTCTGCCGAGTCCCGCTATAACCAATGGGTGCGTGAGCACTACCGTTTTTTGCTGCGCAGTGCGTGGGCGCTCACTGGTTCGCGCGCCATTGCCGAAGACGTGGTGCAAGACTGTTTTGCCAACGCCTGGAAGCACCGGGAGCAACTGCGCGACGCTGCGCTGGCACGGGCTTGGCTCTTTCAGATCATGCGCCGCGCCGCCTTTCGCCAGGCCGCACCCAGCATGCAGTCGCTGGACGATGAAGAGCAGCCCGAGCAAGCGGCGCCCGACGCGGGGCTGGACGACAAACTCGATGTCGTCAAGGCGCTCGCGCGCCTGGCGCCCATCCACCGCGAGGTGCTGGTGCTGTTTTATTTCGACGACATGCCCACCGCCCAGATGGCCGAGGCGCTGGAGATCGCGCCCGGCACGGTGTTGTCGCGCCTAGCCCGTGCGCGCGACGCTTTGAAGCTGGCCATGGGGGTACCTGCGACACCCAAGGCCGATGTCAACGTTACCCCGTTTCGCAGGACCAAGACATGAGCCCCGATACCGACGCGCCTTTCCTGCCCGACAGCGAATTCGATTTGCGCGCGCGCGCCGAGTTGGCGATCGCCTTCGAGGCCAGCGACGCACCGGCACACCTGTACCGAAAGCCGCAGCCGCTGCTGGCGCGACGCGGCTTGCAGCGTTTTCTGGCGGCGCTTTTGCTGGCCGGTGGCACCAGCGGCGGGGTGCTCGCCGTGCGACCGCCAGCGATGGTGCGCGACGCGATCGACCACGAATACCACGAGCGCAGCTTGCGGGGCAGTTTCATGGAGCAGCGCCAGTTGCTCATGCACCTGGGCATGCGGGACGCCAACGTGGTGCCCGGGTTTCCCCAACTCATGCGGCCATGCGATATCGAAGGTCACCTCGCTTACCACCTCACCACGTTCTTCGAGAAGGGCGGCATGGTGACGGTGTATGCCTTTGACCAGCCTGTGGACCTGCGCGAGGCCAGCGGCTGGTGGAGCAACGTGCACTGGAAGGTGATCCGCTCGCGCGAGGGCAAGCCCTTGTTGCTGGTGGCCCAGAAAAAGAAGGCACTGGCGGTCGCGCAGACGGCACTGCAGGCACCTCCCGTGTCCGGGCCAGGCTGAGGCACCGCGTCCCTGTCAACGAATCAACCGCTCACCCCTTTCACCCCAACCGGCGCACGACGCCCAACCACCGGAGACCCCAGAAATGAACCAACAACCCACCTCGCTCCCCCGGCGCCACCTGCTGGCCGGCAGCGGCGCTGCTTTGGCTGCCGTTGGTCTGGCCAGCTTTGGCCGCACCGCAGCCGCTGCTGGTGAGACCGCGCCCGTCGCCGTGGCCGGTGCTGCCAAGCCTCTGCCAGCGTACGTGGGCTGGAAGGACCCGGCCAGCCTGATCGTGCACAGCAGCACCACCATTGAGACCAAGCGCAGTGTGTTCGGCACCAGCGTAATCACGCCGTCCGAGCAGCTCTACATCCGCAACAATCTGCCCGCGCCCGACGCCTCGATCCTGGGCAACCGCGATGCCTGGGAGATCAACATCGAGGGGGTGAAGAACCCGCGCAAACTCACGCTGGGCGACCTCAAGCGCATGGGCATCGAGACCACGGCGATGGTGTTGCAATGCTCTGGCAACGGACGCGGCTACTTCCCCAACAAGCCCAGTGGAACGCCTTGGCAAGTGGGCGCAGCAGGCTGTGTGGTGTGGAGCGGTGTGCCGGTGCGCTGGGTGGTGGATGCCCTGGGCGGCGTGGAGGCCGGCATGGCCTACCTCACCGGCACAGGCGGCGAAAAACTCCCCGATGGACTGGACCCCAAGAGCGTGATCGTGGAACGCTCGGTGCCTGCTGCCGCACTCGCCGATGCCCTGCTGGCCTGGGAAATGAACGGTGTGCCGATTTCGCTGGCCCACGGCGGCCCACTGCGCTTGATCGTGCCGGGTTACACGGGCGTGAACAACATCAAGTACGTCAAACGCCTGGCCTTCACCGCTCAGGAGACCGACGCACGCATCATGTCGCACGGCTACCGCATTTCACCGCCCGGCGCGAAGGGCGACCCGTCGCAGCCATCGGTGCAGGAAATGACGGTGAAGTCGTGGATCAACGGTCCCGGCACGGACGGCGCCCCGCTTAAAGCGGGTGACACACAGATCCATGGCGTGGCGTTTGGCGGCATGAACGCGGTGGCCAAGGTCGAGGTTTCTCTGGACGGCGGAAAAACCTGGCAGCTCGCGCGCATGGTGGGGCCCGACCTCGGCCGCTTTGCGTGGCGGCAGTTTGTTTTTGCGGCGCGCCTGCCGGCGGGCCAGTTCACCCTGGCGAGCCGAGCCACCGACACCGCAGGCAACGTGCAGCCCGAACAACGCATGGAAAACGCGGGCGGCTACAACAACACCAGCTGGGCCGACCACGCCGTGAAAGTGAGCGTGGCATGAAGCGCACAATCCAAAAACACGCGTTGGTCGCTGCCCTGTGGTCGTTGGCATTCACAGTGCTGCCCGTGCACGCCGCCGACGATGCCGCGCAACTTCAACAAGGCAAGGTGTTGTTCGGCCAAGGCGCGGTGCCTGCCTGCGCCCTGTGCCATGCGCTCAAGGACGCGGGAGCCGAAGGCGCCGTGGGCCCCAGCCTGGACGAGCTCAAGCCCGATGCCAAGCGCGTGGCCACCGCGCTGCGCAACGGCATTGGGCAGATGCCGTCCTACAACGGCAAACTCAGTGATGCGCAAATTGCCGCCCTGGCGGCCTACGTGGCCAAGGCTTCGGGTGGATCAAAGTGATGGCTGGTTGGCCACAGCGCTGCTGCGCCAACTGACAAAAAGGACGGGATCACCTGCAAACAGCGATCCCGACTGAGTGGCTGACCCAGGGCGGGTCAGCCACTCACCATCACTTGCCTGGTTTGATGTCGGGGACCACCATCCAGCCAGCCCCCATCATCACAACCGCCGGGAACTTCTCGCCGGCCTAAGTCTTGCCCAGCATGGCCTTGTGCTCGCGGTAAGCCATCAACGCTGGCGACACGCCCAGGTGATTGATCGCACCATGCTTGATGCTGCTGCAGTCTTGCTCGTCGAGCTTGCAGATCTCTGCACGCTGTTGTCAACTCTCTAGCAATGTCAACTGCGCGCCTGAAACCTGTCTCTGCGCATTACCACGATGCATGAATAGGAGTGATCGCAATCCGGCACGCCAAGGGCATTCACGTTGAAAACTCGAACGGCAGCAACCGCTGCCAAGCGGCACTCTGGTAGGCGGTCCCAAGACTGACTGCAGCCACTCAGGTTTTGCAGACCGATGGCAGCCGCCGCCGGAACCTGACATTCGCCATCCTGCGAGGCGAGCGTCCGCTGCACCTTCAGCACCGGCCATTCAACATCGACGTGCCGCTCAAGGTGCCGAGTTGATCTGCCCCCCCGCCAGCCGGAAGAGGCTGAAGTGAGTGAAGCCCATCGACTACCAGAAGAATGACGGAGATGAGACATGTCTGCGTTCGTGGCGGTTTGTGGTGAACGCGGGGCGCCGCTATGCCGCGAAAAGTCCTGAATCAATGGCCTGTGGCAGAACGCTTAA
>NZ_JAOBSQ010000017.1:0-49948 GCF_025246485.1 Acidovorax sp. K2F | reverse complement strand
GCCCCTTACTCGCGGAATTCGTAGTCGCGTTGTCCGAACGAGTCTAGATTCAGAGCTGGTCAACACCATGCTGGATGCAGCCATCGAGGCCGTCACAGAGACAAGCGATCGACCAGTGATCCACGCAGACGGCGGAGGTCACTACCGCTGGCCTAGGTGGCCATCGAGAATGAGCGAGGCAAACCTCACCTGCTCGATGTCCCGCAAGGCCTGCTCGGTGGACAACGCAGCCTGCGAGGGTTCTTCGGTCGCATCGAGAACGAACTGTTCTATCCTCGGAATTGGACGAGTGTCATCGTTGAGCATTTCATTAAGTGCTAGACGACTACATCCGGTGGCACAACGAGAAGCGGATCAAGATCTCCCTTGGCTTTCTCGACCCCATTGAGTACCGGGAGAGCCTCGGACTTGCGGCATAAAATAAGTCCAAGGTTTTATCCGCCCCCGGCGCAGAGACCATGCACATGCTGAACCGGCTCCAGCGCTGTGTTAACCACCGCCAGAGCGGAAAGACCGGGAGACGAGGCTCGACATGTTCAGCGAAGAATGGAGGAAGGCAGTGGCCGACCCCGTAGCCTGAGCGAGGGAGGTCCGCCGTAGCCGTCCGAGGGTCAAGTCATCTGCGGCCGGAACCACCGCCGCCGGAGTCCGGGGACATGTCGGATCATCCGTGGTCAAAGTAAGGAGCAACAGCCCGAGGCTGCTTTGCCCGATTTACTTGGCTGATTGCGTATTTCGGATCCAGGGAGAGCAATACCTCCTAGACAGTCCACGCAGCAGGAGCTGGACACCCAGTTCGGAAGAAGTTGGACAGTCGATTCGGGAGATCTGGACACCGAAGACAGGATCTGCAAACTCACCCTTGAGCTGAAGGAGAGCTATTCGTCGTTGTAGTCGGCCAAAAGCCAAACGCCATCGGTGGTGGCTGCCAAAACGCTCCCTTGTCGATGCGTGAAAGAAGTGACGAGAGCACAACCAGAGACTTGCCGTAGATGTTCATCGCGGCGCTGCCTGGTTCCTTCGGGAGCGTGCCTTTGGAATGCTCCATGGCTCGTGCCATCCATGCTTTGTCGATGGAGAGTGTGCTAATCGGCCATGTCGTTACCAACAGCATGGCTGTGTAGGCGCCGAAGATCAGCACAACTCCGGCGACTAGCCAGCCGAGTATTCGCGCCAGGGGAAGAGACTCGTGATTCATGGAGCCTAACGTGGAGTTGAGGCGCTTGCGCGGCTTTTCGCGCAGGTCGCCTCGAACGCAGGGTTAGAAACTACAGGTTCCCGGCAAGAATGTTTTGGAATGTACCCTTAAGTGGAGCCAGGACACCTTGCTCAGCACCAGGCGCAAGCAGCTTAAGAATGGCTCTGATGTTCTCAGCGATACCTTCACCGGCTGAGGGATACAAGGGTCTTGTGTTCGCATACGACGCAGCATCTGCAATGCGTTGGGGTAATGACGCGACTTTAAGCCCCGATAGCCCGCCCCCCGGAAGATTGCGACGGAAGTCGGTGTCGTAGGTATCAGAAATTTTCGCCAAGGGCACAAGCGCGCCAAATGCAGAGAGCATGGCTATGTAGTTTGATTGGGAAATGGGTAAGTTCGAATTCGGTGCGTTGCGATATGCATCTCTCACTGCGGTAAGTAGCTCCTGCCAGTTCATTTTTTGCTCCGTGTAATGTCTAACGTTTGACGTGAGAAGCGGCGCAAGGGCGTAGCCCTTGTGACGTCCTCTCCATTGAAGGATTAGGCCGCACTTCGTACTATGAAGTGCCCATCGTTTGACTGACTAGGTCTCGGATGGCCTGATCGGCTGCGATGGTGGAGAAAAGGCGCTTGGTGTAAAGCCAAGGGCGGCTTTCTTCTCCAATAGCTAACGATCACTGCGGTTGACGTATTCATGAGCCACTCGGGTTCATCCTCCCAAGGCTCCCAGGTCTTCAGACAAACCAACGTTTGGCTCGGTTGCTTCCATACGGCATATCCCGTCTTGAAGCCTTGTCCCGCCATGTGCATCAAGTATGCAACGCCGTAATCGACCCCTCCCTGCATTTCATCCGGGAATGATGAGTCCCCTGCTTCCATCTTCCAACCGAACATACCGAAGCCGTTGAGTGGTCCGCAGACGACATTGCCTGTACCGACATCGGTCATGAATCTTGAAATCGCCTCGTCAATCGCTTGATTTGGTGTCGTCATCTGTAAATGTATGTTCCTGACCAAATTCTGTCCTACAAGAGCACCGGTACCGGTTGCAGACAACCCGTCATGGCTGCCAGCGAAATGGTCAGATCAAAGTGGACTCAGTGTTCAAGTGTGTCCCGAGTGCGTGACATGCATGGCAGAGTGTGCCCCGCCCAAAAACCTCTTGTTACTGCCAAACGAATTTCTGTTGCATAGACTGCCTTGGCCTAGTTAGCTGCATATGCCGGCTAACGAAAGGCTTTACCAACGTTTGGGAGGAACCATGCTCAGAAAACTGATCGCCAGTACTTGTATCGCCACACTGTGTTCGCTTGCTCAGGCAGCCGAAGTACCAGGGACCCTCGTCAGAGATCCGAACTTGGGCGGCTTTGATGTGCACTATCTCACGGGACTGAACCAAAGCCACAACTACAGCACCTTCATGGCTGGAGTCCCCATCCAATTGCAGGCCCGACTTACGTGGCAAGGCCCGCACGGAGTGCCTATTGCAACTGGCCAACATGCCATCGTGGCCTTCACACAGATTGGTGCAACGAACACCGCGAAGAACGTCCAGGATATGAACTTTTTCAGCCACGGCATCGGCGCTTTTGTCGGTGAAACTGGCTTGGCCATGGAGCTGTGGTTCCGCCATACAAATGTGCAGCCCAACATCGACTATGCCGCTCAAGATGCCCTCGTTTGGTATCAAACCCATGGCCGGTGCGCGCAATCTGTGATAGCAGGAACTGTCCCAACCCCTGGACCGAACGGAGAGAACGGCATCATGTGCCTTTCTCCCACACCAGCGCCAGGCGGCTACATCACGCCGTCCGCGTTCCAACTGCGTTACGGCTACCACTACTGGGTTCGCACCACGATTTCTGCGAATGCGTCGACCGGCTATGGCACGTTGGTCGCAGAACTCTATGAGGACTCGGCAACCCCCGGCTCGACGCCTGTGCTGAAACAAACAGGATCGTTTGGCTTCCCCTTGTCCGGACAGAACTCTCCGTTTCCCCTTCAGGGGGCAAAACCTATCTACTCGACCGTGGCAAGAACGCCTGGCTCTCCGAGTGAGCCGGTCGTGAGCTACTACGCGTTTGACCATCTGTAAACACGTTGGGCTGTCTGGTATGGACCAGCGGCCCCCGGCACCAGCCCCCGCAGCCGGATGAATCTTCGAGTACCCCAAGCTTCTTCGGAAACCCTTGGAACCGCACTCGTTGCGCATTCCCCCCAGACATGCGCCTGGGTGCCCGGTAGCTTCGCACCGTGACACCCAATGCGCCCGATGACAGGAGCGCTTCAGTGCCTGCATTTAAAAGAATCAGTGCACTAAAACCCCGCGAACGACAACGTGTAGCGCATGTAGCGGCCATAGTTGTCATTGGGAGATGCCGATTGGGTGTCGCGAACAGCCAGAACTACTCCTGCGCCATTCTGGGCAACATTGCGGTAATTGAGGTCGGCATCGCTCGGATCAAATACTGACATGTATGCGCCAGATTGCAGGTTGAACGCACCGCCGAAAGGGTGTCCCTGTCCGAACGGCTGGAGATGGCTCTCCAGCTCAAGCGGATTGGCCAGTGTGGTGCAGTAAGAAAAGTGCAGTGCGCCTGGATACGCCACTCCAAGCACCACAAACTTGCTTCCCACCTTGCGCACCGCTTGGGCCATAGCCATATTGGCCATCCACTGGCCCGGCAAGTTGCCCCGATAGAACACGTATGGTTTGATCGGTGCCTCGGGCACACTGGCATCAGCCCACTCCCACCGGGTGATGTACTGCCAAGCGCCGACGTTGTTGAAGATTTCCCAGTAGTGGCCGTTTCGGTTGTTAGGGTTACCGGTTTGCCCAAGCAACGAGGTGGCGCATCGCAAAAGCACGGGGCCGGCCTTGCCCTCTGGAGAGTCAGGCGCACCAAACGGATCGGCCATCGTCGGGTTCCGCGTTGCGGGAATATGTTGCGCAAACGTGTACACGTAGCCGCTGTCTTCAATGAGGTTAGAAGGGTGCAAAAACCCGTAGTGCGCCACCTTGCCCAGCCTGCCGTACTGGGGCAACGCAGGGTGGATGATCAGGTGGTTGTCGCTGTGCGTAGTCGTGCCAGAAAAAGGTTGGGGGCTGAACGCGTAGGTGAACTGATCGTGATCACCAGTTCGAGGCACCGTCTTGAACAGCGACAGGCTGTTGAACCACTGGAACGTGCTGCTGCCTTCGTTGGGCCAGTAGGTGCCCGCGTCTGTCGAGAGCTCCGTGTAATTCTCGGAGTGGGCAATGGCGAAAGCTTGTGTCTGATCCACGTTGAAAACCGAGAAAAGCCAGTGCCGCATATCCATACTGCCCATTTGTGGAATGCGTGCAGATGTCATCGTCATTGGCGCGACGGGCGACAAGCTGGGTGCCGCCATTGATCCTGGTACGAGGTAAAGCGTACGGTTCTCGCTGTGTGGAACCACGGCGCGCATGACATCCGCTGAACTGCGGCGATAGGGGTTTAAAGGGCCATCTGCCCAGCTTCCGTAGGGCTTACCAGCGCCCACAAAGATCTTGTAATCTGGCAAGCTGTTGTAGTCACAAATGTTGCCGGCCGGTGCGAATGACAGAGACACCGAAGGGACGGACTGCGCGAGCGCATTGCTAGAAAGTGTGATGGCGGCCAAACCAGCAGTGCTGGATTTGAGAAACTCGCGACGATTGTTCAATGGACTCCCCTTTGGATCGATGTAATAAGCCGCCTAAGGCTGTTTCGATGGCACCTTTATATTAGTGACGGCGCTGGGATTTGTATGTAAACGCCTGTTCCTTCTGTAACGGCCTCTCGGTGCTTGATACATACCGACGAGGAGAGTCAGTTCTTCGAGTTCGCGGTGGACATCGACCACGCAGCGAGAGAGTTGATTCGTCACGCGCTCAGTGCGGCTGCCGAACTTTCAGTCGGGCTGGTCAACCTTTGGCTGGAAGAGGCCGTCAAAGGCGACCTAGACGCCATCGTCGAACTGTGGATTGTCAAGTTCGCCGTCGACGGGCAATTGAAGCTCCAGGAGGCTGCCAACCAGCAAGCCATGCTCGACAGAATCGATAAATTGGAGAGCTTTGCCAAACTGGCACCGTCTCTGTGATGGCGAGATGAGAACAGTTCTCCCGCCGGGTTCGGAAGCATCTGATGACTAAAGATGCGGGCTGCGAGCTCTGGCGCCGGAGCATGCGTCGAGGCGCCTATCGAGAGCTGCGGATCAGATAGACGAGTCCAGCAACCAACACCGCACCGATCGCCGTGTTGATCACCTGGGTGCTGGTGGACTGCCCGTGCATCGCACGGTTGACAAAGCACTCGCAGTTGTTGGCAACGAGGTCGTACTTCGCCTGACCTTGCTTGAGCTCAGTCAGTGCCCTCTTGGCCACCTCGACGTTGCTGTGGGGGCCGGCGTTCGGCTCCACCCGGATATCGCCGTTCGCGGCGTAGCGTCGCTGGAAATCTTTAAACGTCGCGACCTGGTAGCCGTCCTTCATCAGCTCTGCCAGGTAGACCACTCCGTCGAACACCCCTTGACCGAGCACCACGGCATGGTGCTTGGGGCCATCGAAACCCAGTTCCTTGGTGATAGCGCCCACGAGACGCGCGCCTGTGACGTCGATCTGCTGCAGCTGCATGCAGCCCTCCTTACAAGTTCTTTCTGTAGGAAAAAACGCGCCGAGCAGTCGTTCGGTTATGGGTAGTTTCCCGACGGGCCATCTGATGAAAATAGTTGGCGGCCAGTCTACAGGTTGCTCGCGCTTACAGCCAGTCGCCAATGCTTACCGCTACGTATAGGCCGGGAAGAGCGTCGCACTTTTACAGCCTGCGTTCGCCAACTTCGGATCGCAAAGTAGCCCCTGAAGAACGACTGCTCCCCGCCTGGAACTGCCGCGCCAGAAGTCGGTTCTGCAGCGATTGCCGTCATCCACTGATCTTCGGCGAATGCGTACTATCGGCCACTACCGGCCGTAAACCGCAATTCCAAAACGTATTCAGGGAAGCCGACCTTTGAGGTACTTGCCCGCGCCGCCGCTCAACTCGCTGCGGTCGATGAGCTTGCCTTGGAACTGGAAGTCCCGATCAATGCGGACGATAAGCAGCTTTTCGAAGTCGCCTTGGCTCTTGACCAGGACTTGGTCGCTGGTCTTTTCGGGCGAGATGGTCTTGACCTCAACGCGCTTGCCGTTAATCGTGCCGTCCGAACCGGGCGCGTGGGTCGCATGGCGGCGAAGACCAAACTTGATCTCTGCGTAAATTTCGCCCAGTTCGCCCCATACCTGAAGGTATCGACCGGTGTTCTCGAAATGCCGCTCGGCGCATTCGACCAAGTTTTGAAAAATTTCCGTCTGCTCCAGAATGCTGAACGGAAACCCATCTCTGCTCCGGACGGGCTGAACTGAGCGGGCGTCCTCTTCTGGCTCACCCTCAAGCTGCTTTTCGGCCCACTGCCTGTCGATGTACTTCGCTTCCCAAGGCGCGTAGCCGCAGGCGGCAGCGCCAGCGATGTCCTCGGCGCTATAGCCACGGTCGTTCATCTCGTACAGAAAATCCCAATCGCTCACGGTTCCTTCTCCTCATCCATTTCTTGCCCCCATTGTGGCTTGGTCACGTGGGCCGCACTGACATCGCGATACTCCCCAAACCCTAACCGCTGTCAGCGTTGCTGCAGACATCTAGCCCGCCGGAGCCCAACAGCTGCAACTTGCCTCAAGTGGTCGGCGGCATTAGTTCTCCGAAGGCTGTTTCGGCCCGATAGTGCTCATTCGACAAAAGGCGCGGCCATCGGCTATTCCTGCAGAGGCTTCCTTCAATACCCAAAGGCTGCAAAAGGCTGATAACGGAAATTGATCTGTGTCCTTTGAACGACTGCTAAGCTGCTGAAAGCGGCCAGGTCATTATGGGTAGTTGCTCGCGCCGCACCACGATGCAGAAAATCATCTTCTACTGGTGGTGGTCAGATCTACCGGTCAGCTAGATCGCCTTGAGATTCCTAGACACTCAGGCCCGCTTCAGCGACAGCGGAAGCCCTGGTGTGGACAAGTCTTACTGGACAGCAAGACAGAGTCACTCTAGGAGGGCCATCTCAAAGGTTATCGACCGTCAAGGTCATCAGTACATCGGCATACCAGGCGCAGTTCAGCCCCAGTGATTCGTCCTGCTCCAGGTCGCGAGTGGCCATGTCCATACGACTGGAGTGCACGCCCAGCAGACTCCAAAGCCGATGCCCGGCATCGTTGCCATCCAGCCGCGCAAGCACCGGCGAGCCACTGCTGCCGCGGTGCATCCGGGCATCGGTGAGGAATAGGCCCTGTCCCTGGAAGCGGATGCCGTAGAACGACGCGATGCTAGCTTGGCGCACCACCGGGAGATGATGCACGGTGTCGAAGAACCCAAGCGGAAAACCCGGAATGGCCAGCCGATCACCCACATCAAAGTGACCAAATTCCACGATCAGGTGTTGCGGCTTGAATGGCTGCAACACGAAGTACTTCGGCATCGTGTCCCGATCGATTTGTATGGTGGCGACATCAATCTCTCCGCCGCTATCGCTGGCCTGATGCCAGGTGGCCACCCCTTTTCGGTACAGCGGGATAGAGACACGGTCCATCTGCGTCAGGTCGCGCTCATCGGTATGTATCTCGATTTCAATGCGGTCGGGTGAGTGCCCGCTTTCCGCGTCGAACAGCACATGCCGGCTAGTGACGAGGTATAGACGGGTCTCTCGCTCGAAAAAAAAGCCGCTGGCTTCCGTCAGCCCTCTAGCACCCGCAAAGGTGAGCACACGAGTGACGCCGAAAAGGGCCTCATCTTTTGGGCCGATGGGCGGTATGGCAATCTTCACACTCTTCAAAGGCTCGCTGGCTGGCGCAATTTGCGATGTGTGGCCCCGATCCCATGAGTCTCGACGCTCCGTCCACACGTTGTTGCTCTCGCCTGTGGCATAGGGCTGATTGACTTCCTCGAACATCGGGTTTGTCGCCCGGGCTTCTCCTCGGGCCGCGGCCTTAGCACCCTGCCGGTGTAGCTCTGCGTGTTCGCCTGGGCCGATGGCCGGCGGTTTGGTAGGTCTGGTTGACAAGGGACAGCTCCTAGAGAGGACTTGTCCTGCCAAGGGCGGCGCTGCCACTAATGACGATTCAAGCAAATCGGTGTGGGGCGGTGTCACGTTCAGCGCACCCCTGAAGTGACCCATGGTACTCCTGCGCACATAAAGACCTCGTTGCCTCTGAGTTTCGGAGCGCCCCTTGATGCAGCGCTGTGTACGATGAAGCAAAGAATCGTTGAACACAGCGCATCAGGGTCTATCCATCTGCCCGCCCCTAGCACATATCTCGAAATGGAAATCCAGTCATGCTGAAAGACAAAGCGGCACTCGCCGACGATTAATCTCCAGTAAGTCCAGACTCAGCGGAAAGCAATCGGATTGCAGGGCCAATAAGTGGTTCCTGTTGCAAACGGCTGTTTGTGCCAGATTTGCAGAGTTGAGCTGAGGGAAGTACACCCATTCGCTGCAGAT
The DNA here is from genome assembly GCF_025246485.1 of Acidovorax sp. K2F. Taxonomy (NCBI): domain Bacteria; kingdom Pseudomonadati; phylum Pseudomonadota; class Betaproteobacteria; order Burkholderiales; family Comamonadaceae; genus Acidovorax; species Acidovorax sp. K2F. The sequence continues at coordinate 41,229 of NZ_JAOBSQ010000017.1, read as the reverse complement.
CATGATGAGCTTGCCGTTGCTGCCCACAAGGCCGCTGAAGCACTCCACTAACGGGCATCATTTGACGCGTACATGGCGAAATATTCGTCAAACAGCACGCTAGCCAGCAGTTGGCGTTCAGGTGACATGCGGCGGCTCCTCTGCGGACACAGTAGCCATCGGAAAACTGGCCAGCAAATGGAGTAAATGCATGAACACTACAAAGCGATGTAAAACCTGCTCCCCCATCCAGGTGCCTTACAACGCTGGGCCTGCCATGTCTATGTGCGCTGCCAGACGGTGATGGATGCGCGCCGCGCTCAGACTGGATCACTGTCCTGATCGCACTACAAAAGCTGGTCATATGCTTTTGCTGGCTCTGACTGGCACACCGGCGCGGCGCCGGTGCTGATAGATAGCCGCCCCGCGCCGCGCGGTGGCGCCATCTGGCGAAGCATATGGGCAGCAAGCAAAGACCGTTCATGCAAAGTAAGGCCTCGGCAACATCAGGAGGGCCATGGGTGCAGTTGGCACGATGGAATCAGTGGCTGCGCGCAATACAAGCACGGTATGCAGTGCGTGGTGCCAAGCAGCGCAGCCGGTCCCTGCTGACCCAGCCGCCGGTTTTCAACACCGACTCCAATCTTGCTGCCCAGATGCTGGTGATGGACCGGATGCATAAAATCATCTTGCGTGAAACCGCTAGACGCCAAGCCTTGGAGCGCGCCATGCGCGTCACCCAGTCAGAACTGGCGCAGGCTAGGGCAGACCTAGACCGGGTAAAACATGGCGCACGTCAAGCGCGGCATCAGGCATTGCACGATGAGTTAACGGATCTGCCCAACCGGCGTCATCTGCTACAGCGGCTGGGAAACCTGTTGACCCAGCATAAGGCGTGCGAACACGGACCCACGGTGCTATTCATCGACCTCGACAATTTCAAAGCCGTGAACGATAGCCATGGGCATGGCGTGGGCGACGAGGTACTGCGCATCACAGCGGCCCGCCTCAGCGCTGCTGTACGCCAAGGTGACTTGGTGGTTCGAATGGGTGGCGATGAGTTTGCGTGCGTGCTGCGAGGCGTTTCGGATGCTGCACCGCTGCACCAGTTGTGCGAGAAGTTATTGCAGGTGCTATGCAGTCCCATGAAGATCTCCGACCTCCAGCTGCTGGTGCGTCCCAGCATCGGCGTAGCCATTTGTCCACAGCATGGCACCCAGGCAGAAGCTCTATTGGTCAGCGCAGATGCAGCCATGTATGCCGCCAAACGGGACCGACGCGGGTATGCGTTTGCCACAGCGGATGGTGCCGGCATCGCACACCAACCGGTCCTGCACCCCTAAGCTCGCGGCATTGGCTTCTGGAAGCCCCCAGTCATTATCACCGCTCGCAGCAGCTGCTCACTCCACTGTGGGTACGGTTACGAACAGACAAACACACCACGGGAGCACACAGTGCACACAAGGCCAACCAGTTGGATGACCGAGCTCTTCATGGGACTGTTTCGCCATGCGCTACCTGACAATTCACCACACCCTGCAGCCGATTCCCGGTAGTGTTTTTATGCTGCTGACGTTACTTGTGCTGCTACCGCTGCTCGGCTGCAAGCGCAGTGATTTGACGACCCTGTGGGCACCGGCCAGCCCCTTACCAGTTGCATACTTGGAAGACAGCGTGATTACATCGCGGGTGAGGGCCGCACTAATAGTCTCGCCCGTGGTCAATAGCTACAACATCAGCGTAGAGTCACACGACGGCGTGGTGTTGCTCAGCGGCATGGCCGAAGACCCCACACAGATCGACCTGGCTGTGTTCGTGGCGCAAACTGTACCCGGCGTGAAATCGGTGGACAGTTTCATGTTTTCCAACAGCACAGCGCCTGCCTTGGTTGTACGCCAAAGTCATATTCCGGATCTGCAGGCGCTGCGCTCCCAGCGACTGCTGACCTCTGTACCAAGCCAGCAATACCGAGGACGCCAAGCCCAAACGGGCGCCGACGAGCCTCCCAAACCGTCCAGTGTCGTGTATGGCAAGGCTACCCCTCCACCACCACCGTCGCCGACGCCTGAATTTCTCAATGCAATGCAGCCGCAGGATAGTCCATGCCCCAGCCGCTGGGTGACGATTGCCTACAGCGTACTTGGCATGCGCAGCATTCAGGACGATCTCAAGATCAAACCATGAGTTCGAGGTCACCCCGCCGTCCGCGGTCCTATGCCAGGATTCCCCAGAGCTACGGGCTGCTGTACTTCATCAACCGCTGGTAGATTATCTTGTCCGCTGCGTAGCAACTGCAGGCCTCGGCCTCCAGTGCCTTGCGGTTGACCACGGTGAGTTCACCCCGCTGATAGGTGATCAGGCCCGCATCCTGAAAGTGCCCCGCCGCTTCAGTTACCCCCACGCGCCGCACGCCTAGCATCAGTGCCATGAACTCTTGGGTGAAGTGAAAAGAGTCCGACAACGACCGGTCCTGACTCATCAACAGCCAGCGCGCGAGGCGGGGAGCAATGAGGTGGTAGCGCTGGCAGGCGGCTGCAAGGGCCTGCTGATGCAGGCGAGCCAGCAGGCAAGCCTGCAGCAAGGCATTAAGCGCAGGAATGGCTTGGATCTGGCCACGCAGCTCCTGCGCACCAATGCGCCAGCTGGACCCAGCCCCTTGCACCAGTGCCCGCCATGGAGTGGTTGCCAGGCCCAGGAGCAGCTCCGAGCCAAGCATTGATTCAGTCCCCACCATGCCCACTTCGAGCGGTGGGTGGCTGTCCACATCAACCACCAGCGACAAAAAGCCCTCAGTGGGGAAGTGTGCGTGCGCCAGCGGTTGCCCCCGCGTACTCAGTTCCGCAGACAGCACCAGCTCGAAAGGCTCGCATTGCTTCAGCAGCTGCTCGCGCGCAGGTTCAGGCAGCTGCTGAAGAAGAGTGGGATCTGTGCATTGCATCGGTGAAGGCCTCGATGGTCGGTCAGCAATGCACGGGGCGGCAATGCCATGACGCCTGCGCAGCGCCTTGTCTAGCTCAGGGTGGTGCCCATTGTGGGCGGTGCCGAACGTGATGACTGTCTGCCACCGAACAGTGCACGGCAAATCCGCGCGCTAGCGCCGTCCATGGACCTCAATGGTCTAACTTGCCACTCCAGCTGGCAGCAAGCGGTCGTATTCTTTTTTGACTACCTCATAACACTCGCAGGTGCGGCGCTCCAGCCCCGGGCGGTCCAGCACGTTGATGTGCCCGCGTGCATAGCTAATGAGCCCCGACCGCTGCAGCTTAAGAGCAGCCTCGGTCACACCTTCACGCCGCACGCCCAGCATGTTCGCGATCAACTCTTGCGTCATGATCAACTGGCTGCTGGGCAAGCGGTCCAGACTCAGCAGCAGCCAGCGACACAGCTGCTGGTCCAGCGAGTGGTGGCGGTTGCACACGGCGGTTTGTGCCATCTGGGTGATGAGTGCCTGCGTGTAGCGCAGCAACAGGTGCATGACCGGTCCTGCATGTTCAAACTCGGATCTGATGACGTCCGCACGCAGCCGAAACCCCGCTCCCGCACTTTGCACCACTGCCCGGCTAGGCGTGGTTCCCCCACCCATGAAGATCGAGATGCCCACCAGGCCTTCGAAGCCCACCACCGCGATCTCCGCCGAGGCACCATCCTCAAGCACATAGAGCAGCGACACAATGGCGCTGGTGGGGAAGTACACGTGCGGCACAGCCGCTCCTGACTCGTACAGAACTTGTCCTAAAGCCAGTTCGACAGGTTCCAGCAATGGCAGCCAGCGCTGCAGGTCTGGCTCAGGCAAGGCTGCCAGCAGCTGATTTTGATGGGGGATATTGGAGCGTTTGATGGTGGCACCTTGGTGTAACGCGGTGCTGGGCCCCTGCGGCTTTGCCTGCCGCCTGGACATGCCGCAAGTTTGTGGCAGCGCGCCGAACAAGGTCTGTACGGTATCGTACATACACACAATTACCAAATGATGGATGTCAAGTCGCACCCAGGGTCCAGAAAAGATGCACTCTGCGCATGCCTTAACCAGGCAATGGAATCACAAAACACTGGCCATCCGGCCCTTCATCCCAGCGTAGCCGCTCACCCACCCGCAACCATCGGGCGTCCGGTGGGACGTTCGATGGCAAGACTGCTGAGGACCCTGCGGCAACGCGCACCAACACAAACCGCAGCGTGCGCCCTGAACGCACCAGCGTCAGCTCTGAACCCGGCCAGTGTGGCGGCAGACAAGGCGTGAAGAACAGCTCTTGCGCCCGCATCTGCAGCCCCACGATGGACTCCACCGCTGCCCGGTGCAGCCAGCCTGCTGCTCCGGTGTACCAGCTCCAGCCACCGCGCCCCACATAGGGCGGCTGGCTGTAGATGTCGGCCGCCATCACATAGGGCTCGACGGCATACACCGGACCCCAGACGGGGTGCTGGGCGCGGTGCGCCGGACTCAGGTAGGTGAAGTAACGGTAAGGCACATCGAACGCACCGGGGTGCTCAGGCTTCTGCAGCGCCAGTTCTGCGGCGGCCATCAGCGCCCATACGCCGCCATGGGCATACTGCCCGCCGTTCTCGCGCACGCCGGGCGGGTAGGCCTGGATGTAGCCCGCGCTGGGTGATGCATGGCGCAGCGGGGGCGCCAGCAGCTGGATCAAGCCTGCTGCGTGGTTGACCAGATGCGCCTCGACCGCGTCCATCGCATGGCGCTGCCGTACAGGCTTTGCTGCGCCCGAGAGCACTGCCCAAGCCTGCGCGATGAGGTCAATGCGTCCCTCATCCCGCGTGTGGCTACCCAGGGCCGTGCCATCGTCAAAAAAGGCACGCTGGTACCAGTCACCGTCCCACGCCTGGTTTTCCAGTGCCACGCGCCAGCCGGTCAGGGCGGAGTCCCAGCGCTGCACCCGATCCAGATCGCCCCGATCGCGGGCGATCGGAATCCAGTCGGTGACGATGGCGCACAGGAACCACGCCAGCCACACCGATTCGCCGCGCCCACCGTCACCCACGCGGTTCATGCCGTCGTTCCAGTCGCCGCCGCCCATCAGCGGCAGGCCGTGTGCTCCGGTGCGCAGGCTGCGGTCTATGGTGCGGGCGGCATGCTCGTACACACTGGCCGTGGTGGTGCCGGCGCTGGGTGATTCGTAGATGTCTTCCGCCCCGTCGGGGATCGCAGAACCTTCAAGGAACGCCACCTGTTCCTGCAGCAAACCGTGGTCTGCGGTGCGCTCCAGATAATGAGCGCAGGCAAATGGCAACCACAACAGGTCATCCGAGAAATGGGTGCGCACCCCGGCCCCGCCCGGCTTGTGCCACCAATGCTGCACATCGCCCGCTTCAAACTGGCGCGATGCGCACAGCACGATCTGCGCGCGCAAGGTGCCCGGCTGCGCCCAGGCCAGCGCCATGGCATCCTGCAACTGGTCGCGGTAGCCCGTGGCACCACCCGCCTGGTAAAAGCCAGCCTTGGCAAACAGGCGTGAAGACACCGTCTGGTACAGCAGCCATCTGTTGACCAGCACGTCGAACAGTGGATCGGGCGTGGCCACCTGCGTCGCGCCCAGCAGCAGATTCCACTGGTCGAGGGTGGCCTTCTCTCGCGTGCGGGCCGCAACGGCCATGGCCTGGGCGCCCAGCGTGCTTGCCGCAGCCTCGGTGGGGGCGTAGCCCATCAGGTACACGCGCTCAAACATCGCCCCGGCCCGCAAGGTCACAAAACGCGACAACGCTGCACAAGGGTCCAGCCCAAACCCGCTGCGCTGCCCCAGCTGCAGGGGCACCACCAGATCACCCTGCGCATCGAAAAACTCGCGGCGGTCGCAGGTCCAGTCCAGGCTGTCATTGGCACGGTCGTCCGCGCCCGGTCCAGCCGATGCCTCGCAGAAAAAGGCCGTGCCCCCGCCAAAGCCCGCAGCCGCCTCGGCCTGTGTGCACAATAAGCCCAGCAAGCGGCCGTCGGGCAGCGGTGCAAAACACGGTGCGGTGGCCAGCGTGGCGCGGTCGCTGCGCTTTTCTCCCATCATCCACTCCACCATGCCCACCAGGCGTAAGTGCTCGCGCCGGTTGCCCAGATTGCGAACCTGCACAAACACCTGTTTGATGGCGGTGTCGGGGTCCACACACCAGCGCACCACCACCTCCAGCGCGCCTCTGCGGTGGCGGATGGTGGTGGTGCCCTGGGCATGTTCCACGCCGTACATCACATCGGCGGCGCCCCAGGCCGAAGGCGTCAGGCTCCACACCTCGCGCGTGCGGCGGTCCTGCAACAACAGCCATTCGGCGGGCGGGTCAGCCACCGGGTCATTCGACCAGGCGGTGAGCTGGTTCAGGCGGCTGTTAAGCGCCCAGGTGTTGCCTGCGCCGCTTTCCGACACCATGGTCCCCAGCTGCGCATTGGCCAGCACATTGACCCAAGGTTTGGCGGGCCGCAGCGTTGCCGACACCTCAAACCCAAAGGTACCGGTCGCAGGTGCAAAACCGCCCACCGGCGCGAGCACCTGGGCGCTGCCCTGGTGCGTGGGTACTTCGTCCGTGGCACCGCCACGCCAAGGGCTGACCATGGACACACCATGGGTCGCCACCCAGGCCTTTACCTGGTGCATGAGGGCATGGCCATCGGCATGGAGGGTGATGCGGGCCAGGCTCGCCAAGGTGCCTAGCTGTGCAGCCGACAGCTCATCGAGCCGCAGCACCCGCATGCTGGTCACCGCCGGGCCGGTGTGTGTGGCGAGGTCGGCATCATGGTGCTCGCGCAGCAGCGTCAGCTCTCGCTGCAAGGGCATGTGGTACGAGTGGGATTCACTGCTGAGCACCACCATATCGCAGGCCACGCCGCCACGCGCCCATTCGCGCAGCGCCTGGGCCAGCGTACGCAGCAGGCCCATGCCCTGGGGCGATCCGGCCATCACCAGCACAATGGGCCGGTCACCCGACAGGCCCAGTTGCCACAGCGTGCGCCGGTCACACACGGGGCGGGCGGCCTGGGCTTCGGTCAGCATACTCAGGTGGGAGCTGTGGACCTTGGGCAGCGTGAACACCAGCGCCGTGGTCAATGCCTGCAGCGCGGGTAGGTAGTCGCGGTGCGGGCGGTGCGATGCCCACTGGATGCTGGCGAGCGTGGCCGACATGGCCGATGCCCGCTCCAGATAGCTGGGCTGGCGGTACTTGTCGATGATGGCCAGCAGCGTGGCCGGGTCTGGCGATGCCGCCGTGGCAAACGTGACACAGGCCTGCGCGCCAGGCGCAATGCGCAGCATCACGCCCAGGGCGGCTACCGGGTCCAAGCCCGTGTCCAGCGTGGCGGGCACCTCCGGCACACAGTCCAGCATCGCCAACGGTTGGCCTGGTGTGTGGTTGCGCCCAAGCCATAGCTGCCGGTCGGTCTGGCAACGCAGGCCCAGCACATGACCTTGGGTATCGGCCACAAAGTGTGCAGCCTGCAGCGTGGCCTCGGTCTGCAGGCGGGGCGTTCTGATGAACCGCAGAGCCTGCTGTTCTGGCAGCCAGTCGGCAGTAATGAAAAGGTTGGAGAACGCCGGGTGCGCCTCGTCGGCCGCGTGGGTGGCCAGGGTGATGTCCAAGGCCGAGATCAGCTCCAGCTCGACCACCGCGTCCCCCAGGTTGCTCACCACCACCTTGCGCAGTTCGATGTCGTCTTCCGGGCTTACCCAAACCGTGGCGTGCACGCGCAACCCCGGCCACAGTGCATCAAAACCCACGCGGTCGGTGTGGAAGATGCTGCCGTACACCGCTCGCGCGTCGGGGGCGGGGTGGCTGGTGACGGACGCGGGCACGCTGGAGCCCATCTGCCGCACATACAGAAAACTGCCGTGCGCATCGCGCAGCGCATCGTCGCGCCAGCGGGTGATGCCCGTCTGGTGCCAGCGGCTCCACCCTGCCCCATTGGCGCGCAGGGTGACGCTGTAGCGCCCGTTGCCTAGCAGGTGTGTCGGCTCCAGCGCGTGCGCACCCGGGGTGACAGAGCGCACATAGTCCGGCGTTTTTTGCTGGCGCGCATGCAGCGGCAGTCGCGGCGGTGTGGCCTGCAAGGTGGGTAGTTCGCGCGGGGCGCGCTCCTGCAGCAACGGCAGTACGGCCTCGATGCGGGCATGCGCTGTGCCCCAGCGCTGGGCGACGCCGCTGAGCAGCACATTGGCCAGCGCCACGATGGTCATGCCCTGGTGGTGGGCCATGTAGGTGCTGACCAGGGTAAACCGCTCGCCGTGGGTCTGCCGTTCGGGCGTGAAGTCCAATGCCTCGTAGAAGCCGTAGCGCCCACGCGCCGACAGTGCTTCCAGGGTGCGTAAGTTGGCGCAGGCTGCGCGGGCATCCACCTGCGTGGCCAGCGCCGTGGCATAGGGTGCAATCACCATCTCGCCCACCGGCGTGCGGCGCAAGGCCAGGCGCGGCACACCCTGCGGCGCGTACTGGTACGCCAGGGTGTGGTCGCGCCCAGCATAGGCGCATTCAGAAATGCCCCAGGGCATATCTTTGCCCAGCCCCTGCACCAGCGCCACCTGCTCGCGCAGGGCCGACCGTCCGGCCTCGCCCAGTGCGCTGTGATACGGCTCAGCCATGACCAGCGTGGGCATCAGGTACTCGAACATAGAGCCTGACCACGAGCGCAGCACCGCATGGTGGCCGCTCGCAAAAAACGGCCGCCCCAGGGCCGCCCAGTGTTTCACCGGTAGGTCGCCCTTGGCCACAGCCAGGAGGCTGGTGGTGCGCGACTCGGACGCGAGCAGGTCATAAAACGAGGTGTCCAACTGCTGCTCGTCCACCCGGTAGCCAATGTGCAAGAGGTGCCGCCGCGGGTGGTACAGAAACCGGAAGTCTGCCTGCCAGGCCAGGGCGTCCAGCCCCTCGGCCAGGGCCATGAGGCGGTGCGTGGTCTCGGGTGCGCCGCCGTGGTGTGCTGCTTGCTGGTCACGGTCCACCGACTGCAGTGTGACCAGATGGTCGGCAAGCAGCCACAGCAGTTCGTCCTGTTCCGTCGGCGGGCTGTGCACGATGGCTGGGTGGCGTGTCTGGGCCATGCTGCGCAGTTCGTCCTGCGCCTGCGCCAGCAGCGCGCGAAACGCCGTGGCCTCTGGCAGATGCGCTGCGTCTGGGGGGCGCATGCCAAGCAGGCGGCTCAGCGCAGAGGGGTGGTGCAACCCGCGCATGCCGGGGTGGTGGATGCCCAGCCGGGGTTGCAGCCGCGCCAGCGATGCGCGGATGGCCTGCTCGCCCGCCTGCGGAGACAGCGGCTGCGCGGCCAGCGCATGGCAGGCCTGCGCCACGGCCACCAGGTGGGCGCAGAGGTTGCCGCTGTCCACCGTGGACACATAACGCGGGTGCAGAGGCTGCAAGGTTTCGGTGTCGTACCAGTTCAGGAAGTGGCCCCGGTGCCGTTCCATCACTTGCAGGGTCGCCAGTGTGGCTTCGAGCCGGTCGAGCAGCTCCAGCGTGCCGATCCAGCCGAACCGGCGCGCGCAACTGGCGCTCAACAGGTACAGCCCGATGTTGGTGGGCGACGTACGGTGTGCCACCATTTCATACGGGACGGTCTGCAGGTTGTCGGGCGGCAGGTGATGGTTGGAGGCATCCACACAGCGCTCGAACAATCGCCAGGTGTCGCGCGCCACGCCGTGCAGCAGGTCATGGTCTTGTGCCGACAATGTTGGGTTGCCCAGGCCAGAGGGAACGCGGTTGGCCAGCCACACCAGCAGCGGCGACAGCGCCCACAGCGCCAGCAGCGGACCCACCAAAGTCCAAGGCGCCAAGGTTCCACCGGCCCACAGTGCCAGGCCACAGCCCAGCGCCAGCAAAGGTGCCGCCTTGTGTCTGCGCAGCGTGGCCGCCAGGCCTGTGATCAGGCTGCTCTGCGCGGCCTCGGCCGTGGTCCACTCCAGCAGGTGCCAGCGGCTCACGGTCTGTCGGTGCACGGTGCGCACCACGGCATCGCCCAGCAGCAGCGCTTGCTGCGGCAGCAGGGCCAGGTGCCACACACCACTGGCCAGGGCGCGCAACAGGTCGCCCGATGCTTCGTGCACAAAGCGCATGCCGACCAGCCCAAAGCGGCTGGGCACCCAGCCCGCCAGCGCGCCCATCAAGGGCGCAGCCACATAGGCAGCCACCACCAGCGCCAGCGTGCTGGCCAAAGGCAGACCCAGCCCCGCGATGGCCAGCACCACCAGTACCAGCGATGCGGGCGCCACGAGCGAGCGGCGCAGGTTGTCCAGCAGCTTCCAGCGGTTGATGGGCGAAAGGCCCCAGCAATGGGCCTGGGCCAGAAAGGGCCACAACTGCCAGTCGCCCCGCGTCCAGCGGTGCAGGCGGGCGGCGGCGGTATCGCTGTGTTCGGGCTCCGCCTCCACCAGCGTCACATCGCTGACCACGGCGCAGCGTGCCAGCGCACCTTCGAGCAGGTCATGGCTCAGCACCTGGTCGGCTGGCAGGCGCCCGCCCAGCACGGCGTGCACGGTGGCCACATGCAGCAGGCCCTTGCCAGTGAAACTGCCTTCAGCAAAAAAGTCCTGGTACACGTCAGACGTCATGGCGCTGTAGGGGTCCAGCCCCTGCTGGCCCGCAGACAGCCACTGCCACAACGAGGTGGTGCCAGACGTGGGCAGTGGCGCGAGCACCCGGGGCTGCAGGATGCCGTAGCCCTGCACCACGCGCTGGCCTGTGGCATCCAGCCGGGGTTGGTTCTCGGGGTGCTCGGCCACGCCCACCAGGCTGCGCAGGCGGCCCGGGGGCAGCTGCGTATCGCTGTCCAGCGTGAGCACATAGCGGGTCTGCGGGGCCAGGTGCGAGAGTTCGTCAAGGTCCAGAAAGGCGCCCTGCCCCCCGGTGGCGAGTGCGGCCACCAGCTGTTCGAGCTTTCCGCGCTTGCGCTCCCAGCCGATCCACTGCTGCTGCGTTGGGCTGTAGGTGCGCGCGCGGTGCAGAAGCACAAAACGCGGGGCGCTGCCTGGAGTGTCGGGGTGCTGTTGGTTCAGGGCCTGCATCTGGCTCTGGGCATGGGCCAGTAGCGGACCGTCTTCGGGCAGGTCTTGCAGATCGGCATCCACACCGTCGGTCAGTAGCGCAAACTGCGCACAGGGCTCGGGGTTGGCCAGGTAATGCAGGTGCAGGCGGTGCACCAGCCGGTCGATGGTGCCGGTGCTGCTGAGCAGGGCCGGGATCGCCACCAAAACGCGAGCCGATGCCGGAATGCCCGCTGGCAGCAGGTAGCGGGGCATGTAGGTGGGCCGGACGGATTCGCCAATCAGCCGGTTCACCACGGCCACCACGATCTCGGACACGGGCAGCAGCAACAAGGCGGCTACCAGCGCCAGGCCCGCAAGATGGGCTGCACGGGCCGAGGGCCCTGGTGGCATGCCCCACAGGGGCGCCATCAGCCAGGCCAGCAGGCCGAGCGAGCCCAGCAGCAAGGCGCCCAGGTACAACGGCACGCGCGAAAGGCCCACCGCAGAACGCCACAGTGACAACGCATCGGCGGTATGTCGGCGCACACCCAAGGCATGCTCCAGCTGGTTGCGCCCAGCGCCTTGCAGCCAATAGCCTGCCAAAGCCTCCGCACCATTTCGATTACAGTCGGCGCCCACCATCAGTACCAGCAGCGCCTGCGCCACGGCAGCCTCACCCTGCCCACTGCGGGCCGAAAGGTTTTCAATGCCGTGCAATGTGGTGTTGCGCGTGGACTCGTCCTCGGCCGCGAACACGGGCGACTGCAGCATCGCCCGCAACACCAAGCTCGTCTGGCTAACGATGTCGGACCAATCAACCGCCCCAACCAATCGCAGCGCCGTGACGGCATTAGCCATGCTCAGTTGGTCAGCCGCTTGGTTGATATGCTGCTGCGCCTGCAGCGCCATCAGGTCGGGCACAGCGGTCAACAACCAATCCTGCACCAACATCAGTGGCGCCGCCGTGTGCCCCCCCGGCGTTCTGCGCCCTGCAATGGAATGCGCCAGATGGGCCAGGAACACTGGGGCCACGCCTCGACGCGCCATGGTAGCGCACGCAGCGTCGAGCGTCTCGGCCGTCAATGCTTCGCAGCGTACGGCGCACAAGCTGGCCAGCTCTTGCGCTGCTTTGTTACTGGCCAAGCGCTCAGCCAATCTGCGCAGGTTCTCCACCAACACCACGCGCAAGGTCGTCGGCAGCGCCCAGAGCTCGCCCTGACTTAGCTCGCGGGTCTCCTGATAGGCATTGAGGTAGTGCACCAACAGCGACTCATCAAACGCGCTGTCGGTATGGGCCACAAACGACCACGCCACGCCGTACACACGCGGTAGACCCACCAACGGAGCGTCTTTGAGCACCGGCAATGATCGGTAGTAACGGGGTGGTAGCCCCGCCCGGATCTCCTTGAGCTGGCTTTCGATTAGGTGAAAGTTATCAAACAGCCATTCAGCCGCTGGGCTGATGGCATGCTCGTCGTGCGTTACGTTGAAAAGGTAGCGGTGCGCAGCCCGCAGCGCACGGATGTTGGTCTGCAAGCGCGGATAGAACATAGTGCGGCCAAACGGAGCCTTGCCTGCTTCGTGTAGCGCACCTAAGTGTCTTCCATGCGCCTGGAAACGCGCCATCCCCAAGACTTCAGACCTCAAGGGATCGAGCAACGGACCTGCTCTGGCATCGAGCATGCAGTCCATCGTGTAAGGGACCCAAGGCCATGTTGTGCGTAAGCGCATACGCAAGTCCTACCGCACCAGCGAAATCCCCCCAATCAGCAAGATCACAAAAAGGGCAACTGTGGCCACATGGTCTGCAACCAGAATCTGCAGCCATCCTGCCCCTGCCAGGAACAGGTCCAATGGCCCCCTCAGGGCGCCGCAGTGTGCCAAATGTTGCCCAAGGTGGGCGAGTTCCTGCAGCGATACGTCCGCCGGGTGCCCTTCAGAGGACGTTTCCCACGCGGAGATTGGGGCGGACTTTGGGGGCATAGAAACTCCTGATAGAGATGATCTTTGCCGCTACGGGATTGCAGCGATTCAGTGCTGTTGTACATGCCCGGGAACCACCGAGTCGGTGCGCTGGCGAACGGACGGTGGCCTTGCGCTTCGCGACCCGAGGAAAAGAGTTCAAGATCAATCAACGGGTCATGGCGGGCAGACGCCACTCTTGCGGCACTCCTTCGAATAAGGGACTAGGAGCTCGCTTCCAGCCAAAGGGTGTTGTGGGGCCAGGAGGGCTTCGTTGCAGAATTCCACCTGGGCTGTTGCCAATGGCGGCTAGTTGCTGCATCCATACAGTGTCAATGAGGCCACCTTGCGTAGGGCGGGAAAAGATGAGCGCCAGCATTTTGCGGGCCTCCACATCACCGCTACTCGCAGCAATTTGGTACAGGCGCACTGCTTCGGTGTAGTTGGCTGGAACGCCTTCACCCCGGTGGTATCGTCGGGCCTCTAGGTACCAGTCATGCGCACTGTAACGGGCCGAGCTCGGTTGCGTCTCGGGACTGCTATTGATGCGACTGGCCAAGAGTGTCGCGTTGGCTGTAGCTACTTCGGAATGCGCGGACGCTGCTTTGAACTGTGTAAGTGCAAGTGTCAGGTCTCCTGCTGCCACATACTCCAGACCTAGTTCGTTCATGGCCTGAACACTCCCTGCGTTAGCAGCTTCCCGAAGTAGTTTTTGCAGTTGTGCTTGTTTCCGTACTTGTGCCGAAGGTTCTGACACCGGTGTCATCAACTGGGTTGCGTGCCACTCCAGGTATTTGGCCAAGCCTGGGTCAGTGCGACGTAACATTGCAATCCAGGGCATTGCGGCGCTTGGGTTTGGGCCGGTCACACAACCGATGATCTGGCACCACGCGAGGCCAGCAGCCGCGCGAGGGTTACCCAACACATGGGCACGCTCGAACCAGTGTTGCGCCTGGGGCAGGTCTGCGGGCATAGCCAGCCCGTGCAAGGCGAGCAAACCCAAAACCCAGGCTGCATCGGATGACTGCAGGCTGCCATCTTGTGGAGCCTGTGCACCCGACTTGCGCGTTCCTTGAGCGGCGTAGCGAAGCTCCTGCAGCCGCTTGTCCCGGACTTGGTTGTCGGGGCCTTGCACATACGGAGAGGCGGAATTCAGAGACGACCAGTCGATCGGGTCGGGGATTGGGGACTGGAGTGGAAGAACGGACGCCTGCACAGGCGCACCGAGAATGCCGAAAACAACAGAACACCGAACACAAACCCCGCCGACGGCGCTGACCCACCCTTGCATGGAGGTGATATGCGCCCACCACAGCCCGGTGGGACGAAGCAGCGGGGGAAAGATGTAGGTCATGACTTGCGTAAATAGCATTCTGGAGGCATTTGCATTTGTCCTAAGCTACTTGCGCGGCGCCGTCTGGGTGGAAGGTGTGGCGGGGACGCTAGGCTGCACGCGGCGTGGCGCCACCTGCCAGTAAATCGCGTTGCCGGTATACCCCTCGCTGCCCAGAGCGGCTGCGAAGGCTTCGTTCAGCTTCTCCAACGTACTGTAGCTCCTGATGGGTTTGAGCGGCGGGCCACGCAGGTCTTCGGGCAAGCGCGAGGTACTATCTTCGTCAGTGGCAAAACATGCTGCACCCTCTGTTCCGGGGCTTGCGGCATCCATGATGAAACCTGGATTGGGGCTCATCCAGTCAGGGATGCGTATGGCCTGGTTGGCAGACACCCAGCCGGTGGGGTTGGCCTGGTTGGGCAGCAGGCGGATGACAGTGCCGGTGGCATCGGCCAGATAACACTGCAGGTAGGAGGCTCGGGACACTGTGGCCGACAGGAAGACCTGTTCACCCACCTCGAACGCGGTGCGCTCCAGCAATACGTTCTCGATCTGCAGATCGATGCTGCGCGCGGGCGGCGGGTCTCCGTACTTGGCTGCCACCGGATTGCTGCTCACCACGTGGACTGCAGCATCGGGCGTGGCAGGACCGGCGGCGACCTGCAGCTCAGGCTCTGCGTGCGTACTGGCCCAGCCAATGCGGGCCAGGCTGCCGTCTGGGGATAGCCCGACAAAGTGGCGCAGCGCCCGTTCGTAGGTCGCAAAGTCCACCACGCCCGTCACCACTATGCCGTTGTCCGCCTGAAAGCGCGCCAGGGCCTTGCGCAGCGCCGGGTCGTTGTCCGGCAGAGGTTGCGCGACGGGGGCGAGGTAGCCCCGGCTGACCAGCGAGCGTGTGATGAGGTGGGTGCGCACGGCGGGCGAGCCTTCGTCAAACCAGTCGCGCAGCTGCCGCTGAAAGTCCGGGTGGTTTTGCTCCAGCGTCAGGCATTGCCAATAAGGCACCCTGGCCCATTTGCCAATGAGTTCGATGGTGGCCAGGTCCACCAGTGTGCGCACTGCACTGCCAGAACCCTGGGTGTAGTCACGCCCCACGTTGAACTGAACGCCATAAGTGCCGATGCGCCCGGCCAGGTCCACGCCCTGTCCGCCGTTGCCAATGATGACTTCGTTGGCGGAGTCCAGTCCGGGAATCAGCGTGCGGGTGCGAAAGTCGCCCAGGTGCATCTCCAGGCCGATGATGGTGGCGTTGCGGCTCTGGCTGTAGCCCATGTCGATGCGGGGGCCGGAGAGCCCGGTGTCAAACCGGTTGTTGATCACGTTCTGGTCCACGAACGAGATGGCACCCGACAGGTACAGCGCGGGCCGCTGCAGCTGCATCTGGTTGTTGTTGAGCAGGATGGTGGTGAGGTTTTGCACCGTGTCCTGGCGCGCGATGTCCACCTCGTAGTCCACGAAACGGAAGGCATTGCTCAGGCGCGACATCTGGGACAGGGCCGTGATCACCATGTCCTTGGTGGCCACGGTGACGCGGGTGGAGTAGTCGGGAATCTGCTTGCTCGTGATCAGTGTGGTGGGCAGCTGTGCATCGCGCAGCATGTGGTCCATGCACATCAGCGAGTCGGAGAAGCTGGAGATGGAGCGTGTGGGGCGCACCACGGGGCGGTCGGTGATGGAAGCCAGGCTCTGAAAGGCCTGGTCCTTGCGCGGGTCCCTGGGGGTGGCACAGCCAGCCAGTCCCAGCCCGACGACTAGCCAAAGCGCTCCATGGATCGCGCGCATCACAGGGTGCGGGGAGCGTGGGCGCTGGGGGCGAGAGCATGCAGGCATGGCGGGGCTCGGCGGGGTGGGCGGCATGTTCTCTCTCCTGGCGGCCGGGCGTATGGCGCCTGGCCTGTTACTTGCAGATATTGACGAGATCGCCGCGCAGCACCACCACCTGCGGCGCCTGGTTGGGACCGTACTTGGCCGATCCCGTGGTGTTGGCAGACACGGTGTTGCTGCCCACCTCCTGGACGCAGGTCTTTTGCATGCCCTGTGCATTGGCAGTGGTGACCACGTCGTTGTTGGTCAGCACGCCGGTGGTGTCGTCTGAGAAAGCCTTGGCTTCGTAGCGGGCGATGCGGGCGCGTAGCCACGATGGCATGGTGTTGCTGCCCTCCAGTCCCGTCGAGGCCGCCACTGGCCCTGTGGGCTGCATCTGGACCGAGAGCTTCTTGGTCAGGATGACCGGGTCTTCCCCGGGGGCCTGCGCCCACGCGGGGCCTGGCATCAGGCCGCAGACCGTGAGCAACGCTGCGCATGGCGCCAGAAAACGTGTGTTCATGGAACACCTCCTATGGTGAGAATGAGGGCCCACCCGCGCTGCTGTTTGCAGCCTTGCCGGTGTGCCCCTGGCACGAACTCATCCGGGCACTGATGTGCTGCCGGAATCAGACCCTCGCGGGTCTATTCACCAGCCGAGCTGGTGCCGATCTCAGTAGGGCCAGCCGGCGGGCTTGGTGGGCTGGCAGGTGAAGCAGGCGTTGTTGGAGGCGATGTTTTGCACCGCCTTGCTGTTGCTGCCGCTGGAGAGGTTGTTGACCGACGAGTTGATCATCGAGGTGAATTGGCTGGAGTTGCCAATGATGGTGACTTCGCCCACGTTGGATGACAGGTTCTGGCTGGCGTAGGCTTCGCTGCCGCTGGCGGTGTTGGTCAGATTGCCGCCAAAGCCCGTTACCGTCTGGGTCGAATTGCCACTGATGGTGACGTTGCCGGTGTTGGAGGCCAGGTTCTGGAAGGCTTCGCTCTTCGAGCCCGTCGAGTTGTTGTTGACGGACACCGACGTCAGGGATACCGACTGCGTGGAATTGCCTGTGATGGTGATGTCCGGAGTAGAAGGGACCGGACCGGTGGCCATGGCGGCGGAGGCGATGACGCTGAGCGTGATGAAAGCAAGGGTTTTCATGACAAATCCTTCAATGATGGATATCGACAAGGTTGCAAGCATTCGCAGCGAATCTGCGGTGCAGGGGGCACTGCGGGCTGGCTGGGTCCCTTAGAGAAAACCGCCGATCTGCGCTGCCTGAATCAAGTGTGTACCGCCGTCCACACGGGGCCAATACGCTATCAAGGCTACTCAGTTCAGGGGAGCACGGGACAGCTAACTAATTGAGGAATCCACTTTGAAAGAGCTGCTGCGTGTAGCCCGCACTCAATGATGGTTCGTGCAAAACGGCAGTAAGCCGACACGCATGGTTTGCGGCATGGTGTTGCTCGACCCACGAAGGAATGGGCCTGCATTGCCACTCGTTTCGACAAGACCTTGCTAGTAACCAGTTACAACTGACGTAACATTTTTTGCTTAGCAATCTTGCGGAAGTTTCTTTTGTTGCACTCTGTTGCCTAGCGCACAGATGGAACTACTGTCGGGCTCAAAGATGTATGCGGAAGCACGAACTGCAGAGACGCATATCGTGCAGATGCAAAGCCGTCCTTCGAATGAACAAGTCAAGTCCCTGAGAGGAGTTCCACAATGAGTCACCTATTGCGATCCCTAGCCTCAACCGAGCTTTTTGAGCCAAGCGCCGTGCCATTGTCGAATTCCGGACAGTTTTCTAGTTATGACAACCCTTCATCCATATGGCCTGCATTTCTAGTGGGCCAGGAAGCGCACCCTGTGCGTGTGCTTTTGGTGGATGACGACATACACATTAGACAAGTGATCGCTCAGGATCTGATGGCCGATCCGCGGACTCTGCTAGTGGCACAAGCGGGCAGCCTTCGCGAAGGCCGCAAAGCCGTCAAGATGCATGAGTTCGACGTGCTTTTGGTGGATCTGAATCTGGGCGATGGCGATGCGCTGGAGCTAATCGACCTCCTGAAATCCAATCGCCCGTCTGCTCAGGCGGTGGTCATCTCCGTCATGGAAGACAATTCACAAATGATGCGTGCCTTCGAGCTAGGAGCGATGGGATATTTGAGCAAAAACTCGTGGTTCGGCAATTACTCGCAGGCTGTACTACAGGTGGCCAATGGGGGGGCTTCCATCAGCCCCAATCTGGCGCGCCGCCTGCTCCAGAGGTTTGACTTCACGCACCCACCGGGTTCTGCCAGGCAAGAGCCCGAGGAGATCGGTAGGCTGTCTCTGCGCGAGAGGGAAATCCTGCGCATGGTCGCCAGCGGCTATACAAGCACTGAGGTGGGATCACGCCTCCTAATCAGCGGCATGACAGTTAACACCCATCTGCGCAACATTTACCGCAAACTGCAGGTCCGAACAAGGGCTCAGGCCGTGCGTTTCGCATCCCTTCGCGGGCTGTTTTGAGCGAAGGAATCACTGCGTGCACTGAGCAGAATGCAGCAGCCTGAACAATAAAAGGTCAAGTCGTGTTCCGCACCCGCCCTCCCAGGTATGCGGCGATCTGCATTGGTCTGTGGTTTGTGCAATTTGGGCTGACATTGTCTGCCTTCCACCACCTCCCGAACGTAGCGAAAAATGCGCGAAGTGGGTGGGAGCTTGCTACATTGGGTATCTCCCTGATTCTTGGCATCCTGTTGATCGCGCAACTGCCAAGAGCGCTTCAGTGGCGACCCAGGCTTACCCGACGTCCTAGCGCAGAGGTGTGCGCTGAACGCAAGCGCATTGCTCGCGACTTGCACGACAACGTGGGGTCACAACTGGTATGTGCCTTGGCGCTTCTTGACGGCCAGCGCGCGCAAGACGCTGCGCTACACAGTCTTCTAGAAAAGTCCATGCTGGACCTGCGATTGCTGGTGGACTCCATGGATGGAGTGAGCGAGCCGTTCTTAGACCGACTGGCAAGACTGCGGCACCGCATTAAACCC
Organism: Acidovorax sp. K2F; assembly: GCF_025246485.1. Lineage (NCBI taxonomy): Bacteria > Pseudomonadati > Pseudomonadota > Betaproteobacteria > Burkholderiales > Comamonadaceae > Acidovorax > Acidovorax sp. K2F. The sequence continues at coordinate 22,188 of NZ_JAOBSQ010000017.1, read as the reverse complement.
GCACTAGAGCGGCGTGGAATCCACTTGTTCTGGGATATGTGCACCCTTGCACCGACAGACCAAATCCATACAGAGGGCGCAACGCAATTGCTGGCCATACTCCAGGAAGCTCTGAGCAACGTGCTACAGCACTCGCAGGCGACAGTGGTGGTTGTGGGAGTGCAATACCTCCCGAACTCCCGCACCTGGTACACCGAAGTAAGCGACAACGGCCAGGGAGTTGGTCTGAATCTCAGCGACACGGAGATCGTCTCGGGCCGTGGCATTGCGGGGATGAGGGAGCGAGCACGTCTTGCTGGCGGCCAGTTGCGCATACTGCAACAGCATGAGGGAGGCATTTGCGTGTGGGCTGTACTGCCTGGTCAGGGACGGCGGATTCAACCGGTCGATGCAACACACTAAACACCGCATATGTGGAAGGAGTGTTGTGGATGAAACAGCGACCAAGAATCTACTATTCAGCCAGCTACCGCGCAGCCGCTTAACTTTTCAGTTCTTAGCCCCTTGCCGTGCGGGAAGCTGCACCGTAAAAACGGTTCCCCTTTCAGCGTCTGATTGCACCTCAATTGAGCCACCGTGAGCTTCAGCGATTTCACGCGCCACGAACAAACCTAAGCCGAGACTGGTGCGCGGACGCTCGTCTTGTATGCCATCTTCAGGCAGCTGAACCAACGGTTTGAAGATCGCAATAAGCGACGCAGCTGGAATCGGCTGCCCATGGTTTATGACTTGCACGTTGATACCGTTGGCTTCGCCATGAACACCGATTACCACCGGTCTATCGCGGTCACCATACTGCGCAGCGTTGAAAAGAAGGTTGGCAAAAAGTTGGTGCAACCTTACTCCGTCAAAGACTCCTGTCGTGTTGCCTGTGATCTGCAGTTCAAAACTATTGAGTGGATGCGCGGCCCTGGCATCTTCCAAAGCTGATTCGCACACTGTATGCACATCTACAAATGCGGGAACAATAGGCATACCGCTGCCAAGTTGTGTACGCGTGTAGCCCAACAGATCGGCCACCATGCTGTTCATGAGCCGGGTGCCGCTGCGGATTCGATCACCGGTTTCCGCAATCTCGGCGGCCGACAAATCAGCCCGCTTCAAGCGCTCCCCTGCCAATCGCATCGAGAACAACGGCATCCGCAGGTCATGGCCCAAAATGGCTAAGAAAAGTTCGCGTGTCTGGTCCGCCTTGGACGAATAAGTGACCACCGCTTCCGCCTGGGCTTGATCGATGGACTCGTTGAAGCGCACCATCTGATTGGAGATCACCTCGGTCATCGCTCCAACTCTAGGCAACCAAAGACGCAATACCGTCGCGCGAAGCGCACGAAACTCTGCACACAACTGGAGCAAGGAAAAGTCGTGCGCCTGCCGCTGGCCACCATGGCTGGAGGCGGCGGTTTGAACAGCACCGACCAGTCGCGGCGCATTGCCTCGTGACTTCTGGTACTGCTCTTCGGGGTTCTGAACAGTCTCGATGTCAAGGGCTATGGCTTGCAGCATCCCTCTGGCATAGTTCCGCAAAGCAAGATGAGAAGTCGAGGCCTCTGGCACCAGGGTCAGCGAAAAGTCTTCCCACTCAGAGAGGATCTCCTCGATATGCTCATTCAGGAAGCGGTCTAATTTCATGGCGTGATCCCAGCGTCGGTACCGCTTTTTTGTTTCTGATCAGCGGGAGAGTTCATATCCCCCGTGAAAGTAGTGTGCGTGCAAGCTGCAGTCCGCGTTGGTGCCTAAGGGCTGGCTCTACGCAACTTCAGCAATGGACTTATGTTCGAGGCGTATCGACGGCTAATCGATGAGCGACACCATGTAAGCCTTAAAGGTGAGCGATACGCTATGGATAGCACTGGGGCGTCGACGCAAACCGGCTGCTCTTATGCACCACTCGGGCCGAGGCAGACCCCCAGCGGGCGTCATAAAAAAAGCCAGCTTGCGCTGGCTCTTGTGGGTGATCAGTCAACGATCAATAGCTGGTGCGACGGGAATCTCCATAGCCGCCGCCGTAGCCACCACTGCGGGGCGGACGGGCTTCCATCGGGCGAGCAACGTTGACGGTCAGGTCACGACCACCCATATTCTTGCCATGCATGGCCTGGATAGCCGCCTCGACTTCCGAGACGCTCGACATCTCGACAAAGCCAAAGCCTTTCGAGCGACCTGTGTCGCGCTCCATCATGACCTTCGCCGATTGGACTTGGCCAAAGGGAGAGAAGTGTTGGTGCAGATCGTCGTCGCGAACCGAGTAAGACAGGTTGCCGATATAAAGCTTGTTGCTCATTTTGAGCCTTTCAAAAAAGCGCCCTGCAAAGTGGGGGCGCAGGTTAAAACAGTTGTGAGCGAAATCAGTGCTTGCGCTTGAAAGCGGGCGCACCCGCAGAGCGAGGCTGACGGTTTTCTATGTGGCGGAAGGTGATCCGGCCTTTGGTGAGGTCGTAGGGTGACATCTCCAGCGTGACGTTGTCGCCCGCCAGAATCCGGATTCGGTGCTTGCGCATCTTGCCGCCGGTGTAGGCAATCAATTTGTGGCCATTGTCCAGAGTCACTCGGTAGCGAGTGTCAGGCAGCATTTCATCCACCTTGCCGTTCATTTCGATGAGTTCTTCCTTGGCCATAGACCCTCCTTGAAGTTGCGGCTTACGCCAGAGAGGCGGGATTGACCAGCCAGTTACGGCCTTGCGCGGCGGCGTACATCAGTGCGCTGTCTTGCGTCTTGAAGTCGGGCTTGAAGGTGTAGACACGGTCATGTGTCTGGCTTCCTTGTCCACTCTTGATGGAGAGCAAGGCGGTGTGTTGATCGCCACCGTGAGCGCGGCTAAGCGGTGTGATTCGGAACTTACCGACGGCGAACGAATGGGTGTTTACAAATGACATTAAGAACAGTGGTGCTCGGGCGCGTGTAGCCCGGATTCATGCCGTCACGATGTGCAACGAAGCATGGGCAAAAACGACTGCGTAAAAGTCGTTAAATTGAAGCTTGCCTAGGGAAAAGTCAGACCACCGAAGAGCCCACGTGACGTGGTGTGCAGTGGAGGTGTGCGGTTTTGGGGTACCGCTGCCCAGATCGAACCTGCTTGCAGCGCGAGTAAGCAAAAGCTGCTGCAACAGAACTAATGTAGGGCGCTTAGGCCTTCTGAACAAGAGATTTCTGAATAATTTTGGAAAAGGACTAGCGACAGCATCGGATACGTATGACAGCTTGTAGCCGGTAGCTCCCTTTCGTGACCGAGGTGCGAACGGCTGCAATCGCTGCTAAACCGACTTTCAGCGTGGCAGCTCCAGGTCGGCAGAGACCATTCTGATCTTGCGTCGGCAATGGGGGCTTTCGCATTTAACGCGACATCAACTGCAAGAAAAGTAACGAGTTTGCCCCTCCGAAATTACCTGATTGCTTGCCATCCACCTACTCGGCCTGCTCGCCGTCAGGCGCACGGAGGCCTGGCCCCGTGATCGGCGCGACCGCTTCGATCTTGTATGTTCTTTGGGGACTGAGCGACTTTGCTATCAGGAGCCCTCCCGCCAGCCCCAAGGTTTCAGGTTCGAAGAGTATCCAACTCAGCAGTGGAGATCCAAGCTGTCAAAAGCGTAATCCGGCAGTCACTGCCTTGATAGGGCGAGATTTTTAGACTTTTCTTCGTGATGCAAAGCGTGTCACCCCGGTAGCCAAAAAAAGAGGCGTCCGGTGCAACTGGAGAACATCATGAAAGTTCGCAACGCACTCATCATCGTTGGCCTGGCCACCGTCGCTACGACTTCGTTCGCCGCGTCGGCCTATCACGCCAGCCCAGTACAGGAGCAGGGAGCTGTGTTTACTCCCGACCACCTGGGTAACACCGTGAGCCGGGACTCCGTTCGCAATACCGTGCTTGTAGCCCAGCAAGACGGCTCGCTCCAATGGATCAGCCGTGGCTATCCCGCCACCTACCCGCTCGTCAAAGCGCCGACCCTCACCAAGAGCCGGGACCAGGTGCTGCAGGAGCTCGAATATGCCAAGCGCAACCCGATCACAGCAGATGGCATGCGCGACATGGGCGGCGAAGCTGGGTGGGTCAACGCCCAACAGCTGCCGTAATCCGCCCTTCATTTATTCAATCACATTAACTCAAAGGACCACACCATGAAATTCAAGACCGCACTCCTTCTCGCCGCTCTGGGCGCCGCACCTCTGCTCGCCTCTGCGCAATCGGCTCCACTCACCCGTGAACAGGTTCGCGCTGAACTGTTCCAAGCCATTCGCAGCGGCGACATCATGGGCAGCGGTGAGTCGAGCATGACGCTACGCCAAATGAACCCCCGCGCCTATCCTGCGCAAGCAGCAACCGCGCCCAAGAAGACGCGTGAGCAAGTGCAGCAGGAACTGGGCCAAGCGATCAAGTCAGGAGAGATGATGGCCGCTGGCGAATCTGGTGCTAAGTTGAATGAGATCGCTCCAGGGAGCTATCCTTCGCAGGCAGTGGCGGCTGTTTCGCCGAAGTCGCGCGACGAAGTCAAACATGAACTGGCCGAGGCAATTCTTCACGGAGAGATCGTCGCCAATGGTGAAGACGGGCGCATGCTCAAGGACGTATTTCCAGGCATGTACCGTGGCAGTCACACTGCGGACGTGGCAGCGGAACGCGGCTACACGGGGAGCGTCCGAGGCATGTGAAGCTGCGGCGCTGTTCTTCGATACCTAGTGCTCAGAATTCAACTTGCCATGCTAGACTGAAAAAATGAGTCGCTGGGTCGTCGCTTTGATGCTCGTACTGCTACCGCTCCAGTTCAGCTGGGCTGCGGTAGCTTCGTACTGCCAGCATGAGCGCGCTACGTCCGCCTCTACTGTGCAGCACGTGGGTCATCACGAACACCAGCATGAATCGGATACGACCGTTGGCAACGCCAAAGTGGGCGAGAAGAATCTCGACAAGTTCGACCCCGATTGCCGCTCATGCCATGGCCTTGGACTCGGTGCAGTCTACGTGCCAGATTCCAAAATGCCTGCAGATCGCGGTAACGGAATGAACGCCCCGGTCTTGTCACCGCTAGCAGGCGTCAGCCCCATCCCCCCAGACCGCCCTCAGTGGCCCTCCCTCGCCTAATCGGCGGGGCTTCTTCCTCGATCCATTCTTTATCCGCCTTCGATAGGGCGGAGTCGCCGCGCGCGCCGCAGCCGAAATGGACTTGAGCAGCTAGGTGACGTTGTTGTTGCCATCCCGCCGATTTCCCCGTGTTTCAAGGTCACTGGAGAATCGGATGTTCAAGGGAATTCATGTTTCAAATCGCCTGGTCGCTGTACCCGGCCGAAAGAGTTTTGCGGTCACAGCAGTTGTTGCCGCCACGATTTTTGCGAGCGGATCGGTCGCGCTCGCCCAGGGCGTGCCCGCAGGCACCCAAGGAAGCCAATCGATAATTGCTCACAGCGCGTTGGCGTCGTCCGCAGCCCCGTTGTCGTTGGCCAGGGCCATCGACTTGGCACTGGAAGGGAATGCAGACGTTGCCGCGGCCATGCGCCAGGTCGAGGCATCAGAAGGGCAAGTCATTCAGGGACGCGCGCGCCCAAATCCGGAGTTTGCGTACTCGCTCGAAGACACCCGGTCCAAAACGCGCACGCAAAGCTGGCAGCTCAACCTTCCGATTGAACTCGGCGGTAAGCGCACGGCACGGACCAAGGCCGCGGAAAGGGCCCGGGAGCAGGCACAGGCTCAGCTCGCTGAGGTGAAATCCACGGTGCGTGCCAATGTGGTTGCCGCCTACTTCGAAGCACTGACGGCCCAAGAGCGGTTGGCCTTGGCAAAGGACAGTGCAGCGCTTGCCAAGTCATCCACTGACACCGTTGCGAAGCGTGTGGCTGCGGGCAAGGTCTCCCCCGTCGAGGAGACGAAGGCACGCGTTGCGGAAGCCGGCATACGCGTGGAGTTGGCGCAGGCGGCGGGCGAAGAGCGCAATGCACTGACCCGCCTCTATGCACTGTTGGGCCGAACCACCGGGATGACCCTCCTGCTGGAAGGCGAGGCCGAGAGCCTTCCTGCCGTTCCTGATATCGCGGCGCTGCAATCCCTGGTTGCGTCATCCCCTGCCGTTGTTGTCGCCAAGGTCGAAGTGGATCGGCGCATCGCCTTGACCGAGGTGGAGCAGAGCAAGCGGGTGCCGGACGTCACTGTGAGCGCAGGTATGCAGCGCAGCAATGAGACACAGCGCAACATGCTCCTGCTCGGAGTGTCTGTGCCTCTACAACTGTTCGACCGCAACCAGGGCAACCTGCTGGAGGCCCTGAAGCTTGAGGACAAAGCAAGGGACGAATTGCAAGCCACCACCGTGCGGCTGCACAGCGAGGTGACCCAAGCCCACGATCGACTGGCAACGATCACTACCGAAGTGCAGGCGTTGCGAGGTGACGTGCTCCCTGGTTCCAAGTCGGCCTACGACGCAGCAACCGTGGGGTTCGAGAACGGCAAATTTAACTTCCTCGAAGTTCTCGACGCACAGCGCACGTACTTCACAGCCAAGTCGCAGTACCTCAAGGCGTTGGCCGAAGCCCATCGAGCAGCCGCGGAGATCGACCGACTCCTGGGCAGCCAGACGCCCAATGCACCGACCAACAAGCAAAACTGAGATCGACCATGAACTCCATCAAATCAAGCATCAGCAAGAAGCACCTGATCGCCATCGCCGTCGTCATCGCGATGGGCGTTGGTGCTGGCGCCCTCATTCTGCAGGGAGGCAAGACGAAGGCTGCGGCCGGTGAGGGAGATGGCCACGGCCACGGCACCCACACTGAAGCCAAGGGGCACGGAGACGGCGAGCACCATGGCAAAGCGGATGGCAAGGGCCATGATGACGACAAAGGCCATGCCGACGGGGAGCATCACGAGAAGAGTGAGTCCAAGGGGACGAACGGTGGCAGCCTCTTCAAGGAAGGCGACTTCGGCCTGGAAGCTCTGCTTGCGGAAGACGGCGGCGAGCCGCGCCTTCGCGTCTGGATGTTCGACAAGGACAAGCCACTGCCGCAGAGCGCCGCCACGGTCGCCGCAACAATTACCCGGCCGACGGGTGAAAAACAGACGCTCTCGTTCATCCAGGAAAAGGACGGGTGGGTGAGCCGCGAGAGCGTGGCAGAACCACACGCGTTTGACATCGAGATCATTGCGCAAAAGGGCAATGAGCCTTTCATGTTCGTGATGAGCAAGGAAGAAGGCAAGGTCGAGCTGACCGATGCCCAGATCAAGGCGGCAGCCATCGGCGTTGACTCGGCATCTGCTGCGAGCATCAAGTCTGCGCTGCTGCTGCCCGGCGAGATCCGCCTCAACGAAGATCGCACCTCGCACGTGGTTCCACGCCTTGCTGGCGTGGTGGAAAGCGTTAACGCCAGCTTGGGCCAGGTCGTCAAGAAGGGGCAGGTGCTGGCCGCTATCGCGAGTCCCACAGCATCGGAGCAGCGCAGCGAGCTGCAGACGGCCCAAAAGCGCATGGCCTTGGCAAAGACGACCTACGAGCGGGAGAAGAAGCTTTGGGAGCAGAAGGTCTCGGCGGAGCAGGACTACCTGCAGGCCAAGCAGGCACTCAACGAAGCCGAAGTTGCTGTCGCCAACGCCAACCAGAAGTTGGGGGCATTGGGTCTGTCGTCCTCTTCCGCCTCGGGCCTGAACCGGCTTGAGCTGCGTGCGCCCTTTGATGGGATCGTCATCGAGAAGCATCTGAGCCTCGGCGAAGCCGTCAAGGAAGACGCCGCCGTGTTCACGATTTCTGATCTGAGCCAGGTGTGGGCGGAAATCAACGTTCCAGCCAAGGATCTCCCTCTCGTGCGGGTCGGTGAGAAAGTCACCATCAAGGCCACCGCGTTCGACGCTTCAGCGACGGGCACTGTGGCCTTCGTGGGCGCGCTCATCGGTGAGCAAACCCGAACCGCCAAGGCGCGGGTGGTGTTGGATAACCCCAAGGGAGCATGGCGGCCAGGCCTGTTCGTGAACGTCGAGGTCGTGGCTGATGAGGCAACTGTGCCCGTGACGATCGCTGCAGACGCAGTCCAGACGGTTGGGGACAAGCCTGTTGTCTTCCTCAAGGTCAATGGAGGCTTCATTGCCCAGCCCGTGCAGTTGGGACGCAGCGATGGCAAGCGTATCGAGGTTCTTCAGGGCATCAAGCCCGGAACGCCCTACGCAGCGTCCGGCAGCTTCGTCGTGAAGTCCGAACTGGGCAAGGCGTCCGCCGAGCACACGCACTGATCACGGAGCCTCACACATGTTTGAAAAACTGATTCGATTTTCGATCGAGCAGCGATGGCTGGTGCTGCTCGCTGCCATTGCAATGGGTGCCCTGGGCGTCTTCAACTACCAGAAGCTTCCCATCGACGCTGTTCCGGACATCACCAACGTCCAGGTGCAGATCAACACGCAAGCCGCCGGTTACTCACCACTGGAGACAGAGCAGCGCGTGACCTACCCCATCGAGACGGTCATGGCCGGTCTCCCCAATCTGGAGCAGACCCGGTCGTTGTCACGCTACGGCCTTTCCCAGGTCACGGTGATCTTCAAGGACGGCACCGACATCTACTTCGCGCGCCAGTTGGTGAACGAACGCATCCAGGAGGCCCGGGATAAGTTGCCGGCAGGCATCACCCCTGCGCTGGGACCTATCTCGACCGGCCTGGGCGAAATCTACCTGTGGACGGTTGAAACCAAGGATGGAGCCAAGAAGCCAGACGGCAACCCCTACACCCCGACAGACCTGCGTGAAATCCAGGATTGGATCATCAAGCCGCAGCTGCGCAATGTTCCAGGCGTCACCGAAATCAACTCCATCGGCGGTTTTGCGAAGGAATACCAGATTGCGCCAATCCCCGAGCGCCTGGCATCCCTCGGCGTGACGCTGCAAGACATCGTCACTGCTCTGGACCGCAACAACGGCAACGTTGGCGCGGGCTACATCGAGAAGCGCGGCGAACAGTACCTGGTTCGCGCCCCTGGCCAGGTCAAGTCGATGGAAGATATCGGCAACGTGATCTTGAGCAGTGCCAACGGTGTCCCTGTGCGTGTGCGGGATGTCGCCGACGTATCGATCGGCCGGGAACTGCGCACTGGCGCTGCCACGGACAACGGCCGTGAGGTCGTGCTCGGTACGGTCTTCATGCTCATCGGCGAGAACAGCCGTACCGTGTCGCAAGCCGTGGACAAGAAGATGGTGGAGATCAACCGCAACTTGCCAGAAGGCGTGCACGCGGTCACCGTCTACGACCGCACTGTCCTGGTGGACAAGGCCATCAGCACGGTGAAGAAGAACCTCATGGAAGGCGCGATCCTGGTGATCGTGATCCTCTTCCTTTTCCTGGGCAATATCCGGGCTGCGGTGATCACGGCAACGGTGATTCCGCTGTCGATGCTTTTCACGTTCACCGGCATGGTGAACTACAAGGTCAGTGCCAACCTGATGAGCCTTGGAGCGCTGGACTTCGGCATCATCATTGACGGCGCGGTTGTGATCGTGGAGAACTGCGTTCGCCGCCTGGCGCACGCCCAAGCCCACCATGGTCGACCACTGACACGGGCCGAGCGCTTCCATGAAGTGTTTCTGGCATCGAAAGAGTCTCGCCGCGCCCTTCTGTTTGGTCAGCTCATCATCATGGTGGTGTACCTGCCGATCTTCGCCCTCACTGGCGTCGAAGGAAAGATGTTCCACCCGATGGCGTTTACCGTGGTCGCGGCACTTGTCGGCGCAATGATCCTGTCGGTGACTTTCATCCCCGCCGCAGTCGCACTGTTCATAGGCAACCGGGTCAGCGAGAAGGAAAACTTCCTGCTCGGCCATGCGAAGCGAATCTATGCGCCGCTCCTGGATCGCGTCATGTCCGCCAAGGCAGTAGTGCTCTCCATTGCCGCAGTGGCCGTGGTGCTCTGCGGATTGATCGCGACCCGAATGGGCAGCGAGTTCGTTCCCCAACTCAATGAGGGTGACCTTGCCATCCAGGCGCTGCGAATCCCCGGTACCAGCCTCTCGCAATCTATCGCCATGCAGCGCCAGATCGAAGGGACGCTGAAAGAGAAGTTCCCTGAAATCGACCGGGTATTTGCCAGAACCGGCACTGCAGAAATTGCCTCGGACCCCATGCCGCCGAACATCTCGGACGGGTACATCATGCTCAAGCCCATGGACCAATGGCCCGAGCCACGCAAGACTCGTGACGAACTGCTTACCGCCATCCAAGAGGTGGTCGGCAAGATTCCCGGCAACAACTACGAGTTCTCGCAGCCGATCCAGTTGCGCTTCAACGAACTTATCTCCGGCGTGCGCAGCGACGTCGCGGTCAAGATCTTCGGGGACGACATGGACGTCCTGAACAAGTCGGCAGAAGAGATCTCTTCGATGCTGCAGAAGATCCAAGGGGCATCGGAGGTGAAGGTCGAGCAGACAACCGGGCTGCCGATGCTCACGGTGAATATCGACCGCCAGAAGGCGGCTCGCTATGGCCTGAACGTGGCCGACATCCAGGACACGGTGGCCACAGCCATCGGTGGACGTGAAGCCGGAACGATGTTCGAGGGTGATCGGCGATTTGACATCCTGGTGCGCCTGCCCGAAGCGATCCGCAATGACATGGAAGGCATGAAGCGACTGCCCATCCCGCTGCCTCGCTCAGCGGGCACTGCGGAAGCGCGGACCAACTTCATCCCACTTGCCGAAGTCGCTTCCTTTGAGCTCGCCCCCGGCCCTAACCAGGTCAGCCGCGAGAACGGCAAGCGGCGCATCGTGGTGAGCGCCAACGTGCGCGGCCGCGATGTGGGCTCCTTCGTTGCAGAAGCCGAACAAGGCCTGGCGCAGATCAAGATCCCGACGGGCTACTGGACAAGCTGGGGCGGCACGTTTGAGAACCTGCAGTCTGCCTCCAAGCGCCTGCAGATTGTGGTGCCCGTCTCACTGTTGCTCGTATTCGTGCTGCTGTTCGCAATGTTCGGAAATGCCAAGGACGGCCTGCTGGTGTTCACGGGCATTCCTTTCGCGCTGACGGGGGGCATCCTTGCGCTTTGGCTTCGCGACATCCCCATGTCGATCTCCGCGGCAGTTGGCTTCATCGCACTCTCAGGGGTCGCGGTGCTCAACGGCCTGGTGATGATCTCCTACATCCGCACGTTGAGAGAGGAAGGCGTTGCACTGGACGATGCGATCCGTGAAGGCGCGCTGACACGTCTGCGTCCCGTGCTCATGACGGCACTCGTTGCTTCTCTGGGCTTCATCCCAATGGCCATCGCTACGGGAACCGGGGCCGAGGTGCAGCGCCCGTTGGCCACCGTTGTGATCGGCGGCATTCTTTCCTCGACGCTCCTGACGCTCTTGGTCCTGCCCATCCTTTATCGCCTGGCCCACAAGCCTGACGAGCAGGTTGAGGACGTGACCGCAGAACCTGTACACCCAGTTCCCTCCGCCCAGTAATGGGCCTTCGGGCCCCGCAGTTTGCGGGGCCCATTTTTTATTCTGTTCAGCAAAGGAAATCCAATGAAAGCAACCAAGCTTCTCCTCGCACTCACCGTATTCATTTCCGGCGCAGCAATCGCCGCAGACAACCACGACACAAAGCCGCTGCATGGCGGTGTAGTGGCCCAGGCAAAAGACGTGGACTATGAGCTTGTGTCCGGCACCGACAAGCTGCAGCTCTACGTCCGCGACCATGGCAAGCCTGCAGACGTTGCTGGAATGGCGGCAAAGGTCACGCTGTTGACCGGTACTGAGAAGCAGGACGTCCAGCTGTTGCCAGTCGATGGAAAGCTGGAAGCTTCGGGCAGCTTCAAGGTGGCAGCAGGAACGAAAGCCGTTGCGGCAGTCACCAAAGGCGGCAAATCCGTCGCCTCGGTTCGATTCACCCTCAAGTAATCCAAGGTGCGGCGGGGCGCTTGAATGTGATTGCACTACGGCAGGCGCCCCGTTTCATGCAGGCAACAACACAGTTCAGAAACGTCTTAGGCCATGGGTCACGGACTAGCGGCTAAGCTGATTTGGATATGGATCAGCCTGATCGCCACGGTGCTGACGTTCTGGCGGGTCCGCCGCATTTGGCTGAAACGCCATCCGGAGCGAACCAAAGGCATAAAGTACAGCCAGCGTCTGGCCAATCGCATGCGAGACCGAAGGTTGACCCAACTGCGAGCCCGAAGACGAACGGGTTCTGATCAACGCACTCGCCATTGAGGCGGGGCGCCCAAGCGCGCCAGCCTGGATCTTTCAGTCAATCGGCCTGCACGCCGCCGAAATGTCCAGGTCCATTTCATAGACCTGGGTCGAGACACCTAGCAGCCCGAGCACAGAGTGGAAGAGGTTGTCATGCGACAAGGCGGCCGACGCCTTCTCCTTCAAGCAGGCGCTGTTGATCCCACGGCTCTCCTTGAAGCCTTCCGACAGCCACCAGACCATAGGCACCTTGGTCTGTTCGTCTGGTGCAATTGCTCTGGGCAGGCCGTGAAGAAACAGCCCTTTCTCGCCCAGCGACTCGCCGTGGTCGGACACGTAGAGCATCGCCGTATCGAAGCGGCTCTCCTGGCGCTTGAGAAAAGCTATGGCCTGGCCCAGAACATGGTCGGTGTAGAGCACCGCATTGTCATAGGCATTCACGATGCTCTGGCGATCACACTTGCGCAACTCGCCCGTATCACAGGTAGGTTCGAAACGCCTGAAGGCTGCAGGGTAGCGCTTGAAATAGGCGGGCCCGTGGTTGCCGAGCATGTGCAGGACCACAACCGTCGTAGTGTCAGAAGTCTCAGTGACGGACTCCAACCCCTGAAGAAGCACTTCGTCGAGACATCTCCCCTCAGAACAAAGTGCTGCAGCGGCAAGCGGGTCCACCGGGATGTTGCTGAGGCCATCGCAGACGCCCTTGCAGCCCGACTGATTGTCCTTCCAGTGCACCGTGATGCCGGCCCGTGCCAGAACATGGAGTAGCGACTCGGATGAGCGAATTCGAGCTTCATCGTAGTCTCGCCGTCCAATCGCCGAGAACATACAAGGAAGTGACGTTTCCGTGTCTGTTCCGCAGGCGGTGACGTCGCCAAAGTTGACTGCGTTCAACGCTTGAAGGTTCGGTGAAGTCTGGCGCTCATAGCCATTGAGTCCCCAATTTCCAGCACGCACCGTCTCTCCTACTACAAGGAACAGCAGCTTCGGCTTTTGGGTCTTTGTTGGTGCTGCCATGCGAGCATCCAGGCCGACGGATTGCCGGGACTTGGGTGTATCGACATCGGCCGACAAGACCCGAGCTGTCGAGTAGATCACGTTGGCGGGAGTGATGAGGTACCGCAGCTCCTTTTGGTTTCTCATCAACGCAGAAAAGTCCTGGAAGATGAGGAGCACGGCGGCCACCAGCGCCATGGCGCACGCAGCGCTGAAAACGAGGCGCCGCAGGACGGCACGCCACAAGGAAGTCTGGGTAAAGCGAATGCGCCATATCGCCCACAATGGCACCACCGAGTACAGCGAGGCATGGGCGATCAAGCTCCAGGTGATCAGCTCGCTGGCTTCAGCGGTGTCTGTCCGCAGCACATTGCGCAGCATGCTGGGATCGTAATAGACGCCATAGCGTTGCATGTAGAAGGTTGCAAAGGCTGCAACCAGCACTGATGCAGTGAGCAAAGGCCGAACGCTCCAACAGACCACAGCGGCGCTGAAGATCAGCCCGTGCAGCGCAATCAAGGCAACCACCAGTGCGCTGGCATACACCCATGTGTCCAGTGCCAACCAGTCACGGCCAGCCGTGCTCGCCTTCAAAAAAGAACCGTTGTAGGCCAGCGCCACGTACACACTGATCCATAGCACCAGTCTCTCTGCTGGCATGGCAGGGCGTCGCGGGAGCCACTGCCCCCAACGGGTAGGCCGTCGCCCGGGCTCCGTGAAGCCGCGCAGTCTGAAACTCATCTGACGTCGAGAGCATTGAACAGTACGCTGAATCGACCCACAATCGGCCTGCATGTACTGAAGAAAGAATTAGCAATCGCACCATGTCTTCTGCGACGCGATGGAACTAGCCCGGGGGCGATCAGTTGCTCTCACCCCCTATTTTGCTGCGTACGCCCGTTTAGCGGCCTCCACGCTCCCGTAGTAGCCGTATCCTCTCTTCGGGAGTCATATTCAGAAACTCTGCGCGTACTTGTTCTCTGGTTTTTGCAGGTTCTGTGGACTTCGTCGGCACCACTCCTCCGCGCGACAGAATATCGAGCGAGCCATCTTTTCGAGCCGCGTCAACTGTTTTCTGGACGTCGCCACGCAGCAGGTCATCTGATACATGGCTGGGATGGGTTGTTGCACCGACCTCGCCTCCTGCCTCGTGGTACAGGGATGAGGCCATCGCCGCACTCGGGGCCAGAAATGCTGCTGTAGTCAGCGAGAGAATGAGTTTTGCCTGCTTATTCATAGTGTTCGCCTGTTGACATGGTTCTCGCCGCGTGCGAGGACCTGGTGCGAACTCTAGAAAGGCGTGGGGGACAAGTTGCAGACACCCAGATTACGAATTTGTAATCGGCTCCGCGGTCGATCTCCAGGAGAATCAACGAATGAAAATCTTGGTCATTGAAGATGAGATCAAACTCGCCGAGTACCTCAAGAAAGGGCTTGGCGAAGCGGGGCACAACGTTGATATCGTCCACAACGGTGTCGATGGTCTGCACATGGCACTGGAGGGTGGGTACGACCTTCTGATACTCGATGGCATGCTGCCTGGCATTGACGGGTTCACGCTTTTGACGGCGTTTCGCAAGACGAAGCAGACCCCCGTCCTGATGCTCACCGCCCGGGTCAGTGTCGAAGACCGGGTGCGCGGCTTGCAAACCGGTGCTGACGACTACCTGGTCAAACCCTTCGCCTTCTCAGAACTATCTGCCCGCGTGCAGGTGCTGCTTCGCCGGGCGCACGGCGCCAAGGATGCTGGCGAGCCGACCGTGCTGGGCATCGCGAACCTTGAACTCGACCTGATACGCCGCAAGGCTACGCGTGGAGGCCAGAGGCTTGAACTCACGGCAAAGGAGTTCTTGCTGCTCGCATTGTTCCTGCGACGAAAGGGCGAAGTTCTTTCTCGCACCGAAATTGCAGAACAGGTCTGGGACATGAACTTCGACAGCGACACCAATGTGGTGGAGGTGGCGATTCGACGGCTGCGCACGAAGATGGACTTGCCCTTTGACAAGACCTTGCTGCACACGGTGCGTGGCATGGGTTATGTGATGGAAGAGCGAGAGCAATGAACCCCCTGCCACGCGCGCACTCGCTGCGCGCTCGTCTATCGCTTTGGCTCGCTGCGCAGAGCCTCGTGGGCCTGGGCATCGTCTGCCTTGTCGTTTACTTGGTCACGGCCCACAACCTCAGGCAGCGCCAGGTCGAAACGCTCACTCAGAAGGAAGCTATCGTCAGGCACCTATTGAGCAACATCGACGAGCATGCCAAGGAAAGCTCGCAGGAGCATCCGTTGAGCGATTTCCTGATTGGGCACGAAGATTTTCGCGTGCTCGTCCGCACCCAGGATGGGGACATGGTGTTCCCGAAAGCTGCACCATCCCCGGACAATTCTCGGAGGGTGTCGAGGATGTTCGCCGTCCAGCCCACCGACGGAAAAGGCCAGACTTTCAACGTCGACTTGTCAATGAACATCTCCTCCGATGTCCAGCACCTGAACCGGCTGGCCATCACGTTGGCGATAGCCGCAGTTGTGGGGACCTTCGTCATCTCGCTGGGAGGCATGTCCATCGTGAGCTACGGCCTGGCCCCAGTGCGACAGCTTGCGTACCAGCTGAGGTCCTTGTCCGCTGACAACTTGCGCCCGCGCTTGGACGGTGCCGGTCAGCCCGCAGAGCTTGTACCTCTGGTGGAGCAGTTCAACGGCTTGCTCGGCCGACTGGATCTTGCATACACCCAACTCGAGGGATTCAACGCTGACGTTTCGCACGAGCTGCGAACCCCTTTGGCAACGCTCGTCGCCAGCAATGAGCTGGCGCTGCGACGACCAGGGAACTTCGATATGGAGGAAGTTTTGTCCTCCAACCTGGAAGAACTTCACCGCCTCACTGGCATCATCAACGACATGCTGTTTCTGTCGCAGGCAGACAGGGGCGCCACTGCAAGACGTTCATTTGTCCCAAGCCTTGCGGCAATCGTCGAACGAGTGGCTGATTACCATGAGGCCGCACTGGCGGATGCTGATTTGCGACTGAAGGTCTCAGGCGATAGCTCCGGCCATTTCGATGAACCGCTACTTCGGCGCGCCGTGTCCAACCTGATCGGGAACGCAACCCAATACGCGAAACGGGGCACTGCCATCGAAGTGAACATAGTCATCGTGTCAGACACAGAGGTGAGCTTGGTCGTCGCGAACCAAGGCGAAATGGTCTCGCCTGAGATCCTGGGACGTATATTTGATCGGTTCTTCCGCGCCTCTGCTTCCCGTGAGCATGGGCAGAAGAACCATGGACTAGGTTTGGCCATCACCTCGGCGATTGCGCGCATGCACGGAGGCCGCACGACCGCAGCCAGTACCAATGGCAAGACCGAGATTGGCCTTGTACTGGTGAAGACCTTTGCATAGGTCCAGAGTCAAGACTCATTGCTGCCAGCCAAACCCCGACATCGAGGGTTTGACGTGCAATCAACGCAGTTGGGATCAGGGGGCGGGAACGGCCGGGACTGGTGCACCAACGCGGCGTGCCGCCCAGCTTGGGTGCTTCTGAGAGCGCTCCAGGTCAGCCAGCACTTCTTCGCGGGTTATGGCCTTGCCTTTCACCGGAACTGGTGCACCGAAGCGGTGGTACTGCCACGTGCCGTCTTTCTTGGACTGGTCCATTTCGGCGAGAACCTGTTCGCGCGACTTGCCAACCTCGGCATGTTCTGGATGGGTGGTGTAGCCCAGTTCTGTCGGCGCAGAGTGGATGACGCTGCTTGCCATTGCCGGGGCTGCAAGGGCTACGAAAGAGAGAGCGGTGAGTACGGTACGGACTGCCATGAGATATCTCCTTGGTTGGAATCAACGTGCACTGCAGACCGCACCAACCGTTGGACGCTCTACATTGCACATGTGACAGTCTGCTGACCGCATGCCGACAAGTTGCGCACCGAGAGATTACAAGTTCGTCATGTGTTCGCAGCACCCAGGAACCAAGCAGGCACGTTGATGCGCATTGGACTCAAGCCAGGGGGCCCGACGAAGACGCCGAAGTTGCTGCACTGCTCCTGTTCGCGGCGAGCCATGCACGACCAAGACCAGTGATCCGGCGAACCGTCGCCGTGCCCGAGCCTGCTACGTCTGGTAGGTCTGCTTCAACCATCCCTGCTGCGGAGAGCAGACGAAGCAGGTCGATGTCCCCAGTCTTCGTTACCTGCTTTGGCAAGGTGCCAGTTTCGATCTCTCGAAGAAACTCCAATGGCACGCTGCTCCCCTTGCATCGTGTAGATGTGTTGCGGCCTGACCGACGTCCTGACCCGGATGCCGTCACCCGTGGCACTGTGTGAGCGCCCCACGCCCGAATCGAGTGCTCGGCATGCCGGCACGTAGATTTCGGTCACCCTCTGGCCTGACCGCAGGACCCGCAAAATCGTGCACTGGGTGCGATTACCGTAGAGCACTTGGTGCACTGCGTTGCGACCATACTGGTTCCACACTGTTGGCAAAACCTTGCCCCTGGCTGGTTCGCGCAGCCGCAGCTCGCGCACGCGACGAGGTTTGCTGGTCGCGGGGTGTTGTATCCGTTGCCATAGCTGCGATTGTGGTCACTGTCTCGGTAATGTCCGCCATGATGGCCGCGGCCACCGCCGTGGTGTCCACTGAAAAGCTTGTTGAAGAAACCCATCACATCCTCCTGTGCATGTCGTGATGGGGCTATTTGAAAGCTTGTAGTGGCTTCAAGGTCAACAAATTTCGCCTGACATGGGCCTACCTTGCAGAGATGTAATCTGCGCGAAAACTTGGCGTTATCCGGGCATCTTCGTAGGGCCGATTCTTCCCATGTTTTGCATGGGGCACAGCCATTCGCAGTGGTGGTTCCCAGGCGGGGCCACTACAATTTTCGAATGCGTTCCAAACTGCTCGCTCTGCTCATCGCACTGTTGCCTTTGCAACTGTGCTGGGCTGCAGTGGCTCCTTACGCGCACAAAGATGCACGCGGTGCCGCGCATATTGCCGGCGTGCATGGTCTTGAGATCTTGCAATCGCAGGAGAACCCTTTTGACGTGGGTCCGGTGTACGAGATCGCTCTCGATTCTTCGCAGCAAACGGATGCCTCCGGGGCCGACCTGGACTGCGGCGTCTGTCATTCGCACAACCCGGCCGCACCACAACCCAGCCTCATTGCCGCTATCGCGGCGGTCCATGAATTTTTTGGTGCAATCGCGTTTGCACTGAAACCTCCTCCCGCGCCTCTCCGCCCTGAACGCCCGCAGTGGCGCGCCCTGGCCTGACCAGGGCATCGGTTCCTCACCGAAACCGCTGCCAACTCGCGAGCCAGCCCGCCGTGCTGTAGCTGGCCTGTCCGTTCGTTTCAGGGAGTTCCCATGGTCTTTGCCGACGTTTCGTGCGGCCTACTGATCTCATGGGCGCGTAGCACCACACGGGCGCGCGCTTTCAAATCTCGCACGCAGGGCTGGTGCCCATGAGCAGGCCTTGGCTACCACTCCTGTGCGCCTGGCTGGTCTCGATCGTGGCCACCGGCAGTGCCGTGTTCATCGGCGAAGTCATGGGCATGACACCGTGCGTGCTGTGCTGGTACCAGCGCATCGCCATGTTCCCCATCGCTCTGGTCCTTGGCATGTCACTGTACGCAGAAGACCGCCGAGGAGCTGTCTACGCGTTGCCGATGGCACTCACTGGCTTGGTGATCGCTGGCTATCACAGCCTCCTGGTGGCAGGGCTGGTTCCTCAGGCGTGGATCCCATGCTCCGCAGGAGTGTCTTGCGCCAACCAGAAGCTCAGCATCTTTTGGGGTCTGGAGCTGCCTTGGCTCTCGTTTGCATCCTTCGCTGCCATAGCAGCGCTCCTCTTCGTCTACCTGCGCGGAACCCGTCATGATCTCTAGAAAAGCAATCGTCGCCCTTGTGCTGATCGTTTCAGCAGGTGCCTTCGCTGTTGGTGCATACGTATACCAGCGCAACGCACAGTTGGATCAGCAAGCAATCGCCATCAGCCAGTCCGAGCACCTTGTGCGGATGCACTCACCGGTCCTGGGTCCTCGCGAAGCGCCGGTCACCATCGTGGAGTTCTTTGATCCCGCGTGCGAGACGTGCCGCGCCTTCTATCCCATCGTCAAAGACCTGATGCGGCAATACCCCTCCGATGTTCGGTTGGTGATCAGGTACGCCCCCTTTCACAGGGGCGCAGATCAGGTGGTCAAGCTGCTGGAAGCCGCGCGCAAGCAAGATCGATTCGTTCCCGTGCTTGAGTCCTTGCTCGACACGCAGCCAAGCTGGGCAGACCACGGCTCCCCTCGCCTGGAGCTGGCCTCTAGGGCGGCAGCGCAAGCTGGTTTGGACCTGCAACGCGCGCAGGCGGATATGGCTGCCCCAACGATGGATGCTGTCATCCAGCAGGATGTGCAGGATCTCACCGCGCTCCAGGTCAACAAGACGCCGACCTTCTTTGTCAATGGTCGCGCGCTTCCCAGTTTCGGAGCAAAGCAGCTGGCAGACCTGGTTTCCCAGGAGGTCGTGAAGGCCAAAAAGTAGAAGCCGCCATGCAGATTTCCACCCGCCCGGGTTGGCGCCGCAGTCAACACATCGCAGCGCTTGACTCTGAAGTTACTTGAAGGTTTCCAATCACATTACACCAAGGAACCAACACCATGAATTCGAAAGAGAACGCCTACAACGACCATGCTGCAGACGCCTGCTGCGCTGCAGACGCGAAGGCATCGGCGCCAGCACCCGCTCCCCCTGCGGGTTTCGTATCGAAGGGGACCGTGTTCCGAATCTCAACGATGGACTGTGCCGCTGAAGAGAGCGAAATCCGGCGCGCGCTGGAGCCCATATCGGGTGTGCGAGGGCTGGGCTTCCAGTTGGGTGCGCGCACTCTGACGATCGACGCGCCTGAGGACGTGATCCCTGAGGCTGTGGCTGCAATCCGCAAGGCGGGCTTCAATCCGGAGCCTGCGGCGCCTACCCAAGGTGGGGCTGATAGCGATGACCACGGCAATACGGCAGAAGGACTTTGGCGGATGGTGCTGGCACTTGCGCTGGCAATTGCTGCGGAGACCCTGTCTTTCTTCGCACCGGACACCACGGTGTTCAAGGGCATCGGCATGGCCGTTGCGGCCGCAGCGATCTGGCTCGCAGGCTTCTCCACCTACCGCAAGGGCTTCGCAGCGCTCATGCAAGGGCGCCTGAACATCAATGCCCTGATGACCGTCGCCGTGACCGGGGCCTTCCTCATTGGTCAGTGGCCAGAGGCTGCCATGGTGATGGCCTTGTACGCTATCGCCGAGCTGATTGAAGGACGGGCAGTCGACCGGGCTAGAAATGCGATCAAGAGCCTGCTCGACCTCACGCCAGATACCGCTGAAGTCCGCCAGCCCGACGGAAGCTGGACGATGACGCCGGCGGCGGATGTGCAAATAGACACGATCGTTCGCGTGAAGCCTGGTGCGCGTATACCGCTCGACGGGACCGTGGCCAGCGGTACCAGCGCTGTCAACCAGGCACCGGTTACGGGAGAGAGTATCCCGGTGGACAAGGTGCAGGGCGACCCCGTATTCGCAGGCACGATCAACGAGACCGGCACCATTGAAATCACGGTGACGGCCGCAGCAAGCAATACAACCTTGGCCCGCATCATCCAGTCGGTCGAGCAAGCCCAGGGCTCGCGGGCTCCGACACAACAATTCGTTGATCGGTTTGCGGCCATCTATACGCCAGCGGTGTTCATCATCGCTGTCCTGGTCGCAGTCCTGACCCCTGTGTTCCTGGACTTCACATGGATGCAGGCGCTGTACAAGGCGCTGGTCTTGCTGGTCATCGCATGCCCCTGCGCCCTGGTGATTGCAACCCCTGTCACGGTGGTCAGCGGGCTCGCATCGGCGGCTCGCCGCGGGATCCTAATCAAGGGTGGGGTGTACCTCGAAGATGCACACAAGCTCAAGGCCATCGCGCTGGACAAGACCGGGACGATCACGGAAGGCAAGCCGAAGCTCGTGGAGAAGGCCGTTCTTGCATCCCAGCAGCCTGAAGCTGTTGTGCTTCGATGGGCGGCGGATCTCGCAGGACATTCGGATCACCCTGTATCGAAGGCCATCGCACAGGGCCTGGATGCCGGAGAAGGCGGTGTGAGCGGTTTCAAGGCGCTTGCCGGCAGGGGCATAGAAGCCCAACTTCAAGGACAGACGCTGGTGCTGGGGAATCACCGCCTTATCGAAGAGCGGGGACTGTGCTCACCAGCGATAGAGGAACTGCTCGCCAGCCACGAAGCCAAGGGGCGCACGGTCACCCTTCTGGCGGATGAACGGGAGGTTCTTGCCATCTTTGCTGTGGCTGACACAATCAAAGACAGCTCGCGCGAGGCCATAGAGCAGTTGCACGAGCTCGGCGTCGCGTCGGTCATGCTCACAGGTGACAACGTGTCGACGGCGCAGGCCATTGCTAAGCAGGCGGGCATCGACAAGGCGCAAGGAAATCTGCTACCCGAGGACAAGCTGTCTGCCATCGAGAAAATGCAGGCTGAACACGGTCGCACCGCGATGACTGGGGACGGGATCAACGATGCCCCGGCGCTTGCACGTTCCGACATCGGCATTGCCATGGGCGCCGCGGGCACGGACACGGCCATGGAAGCCGCAGACATCGTCATCATGAATGACGATCTGCGACGCATCCCCGAGGTCATAAGGCTCTCTCGGCGCACACGCAACATCCTTTTGCAGAACATCGTGTTCGCCCTGGGCATCAAGGCCTTGTTCCTGGTCCTCGCCGTGTTCGGAAGCGCGTCCATGTGGATGGCTGTCTTCGCCGACATGGGGGCCAGCCTTCTGGTGGTGATCAACGGCCTGCGCCTGCTGCGCGGCGTGTCAAACAAGGCCTGAGCATGACAACGTTTGGAACAAGAATCCGCCCCGCCGTGGATGCTGAACTGCAGGCAGCCAAGACTGCTGACAACGCAGGCCAGGCACAGCTGAGCTTTCGCCATCTGGAGCGCGCCCATGTGCTTGGCCAACCCTGGGCCTGCGAAATGTGCGACATCTCGATAGCACCGACCTCCGGTGTGGCAGCTTC
>NZ_JAOBSQ010000016.1:0-14270 GCF_025246485.1 Acidovorax sp. K2F | reverse complement strand
TGTCTGCTGCTTCATCTGCGGATAACGTTTGACCCCCATCAACGGTGGACCTTAATCAGCGTTGCCCTAGATCAAATCCGGGCCTGCCGAGCCATCTCAGCCCTTGCGAAGTCGCAGGGCATTGGCGATCACGGACGCCGAACTCAGGCTCATTGCCAAGGCCGCGATCATTGGCGACAACAGCCAGCCGGTGAAGGGATACAGCAGCCCTGCGGCAATCGGTATGCCCAGCGCGTTGTAGAGGAAGGCGAACATGAGGTTCTGTTTCATGTTCCCCACCGTTGCCTCCGACAGTTCCCGCGCCGTGGAAATCCCACGCAGGTCGCCCTTGACCAAGGTGACCTGTGCGCTGTTCATCGCCACGTCGGTGCCAGTACCCATCGCGATCCCCACGTCTGCCTTGGCAAGGGCGGGCGCGTCATTGATCCCGTCCCCCGCCATGGCAACAACACGGCCTTCGGCCTGCAGCCGCGACACCAGAGCCAGCTTGTCCGCTGGCTTGACCTCGCCATGAACCTCATCAATCCCCAGCTTTGCCCCCACCGCCTTGGCAGTGGTCATGCCGTCGCCCGTGGCCATGACGATGCGCAGTCCCGCCGCATGCAAGGTCGCCAGCGCTTCCGGCGTGCTGGCCTTGATAGCATCCGAGACCGCCAAAAGACCTTGAAGCTGGCCATCAGCTGCCAGGTACATCACGCTCGCCCCTGTGGCGCGCAAGGCCTCTGCCTGCGCAAGCAGCGGGTTCGCAGAAACCCCGACCTGCTCCATGAGGACTGTGTTGCCCAGGGCGAGCTGGCGTCCAGCGACCTGTCCGCGCACCCCGATGCCAGACCCGGACTCAAAGTCCTCGGGCTTGTCCAGGGCCAGCCCCTTGGCGCGGGCCGCTTGGACAATGGCATCGGCCAGCGGATGCTCGCTGCCTTGATCCAGACTGGCTGCCAGGCGCAGAACCTCATCCTCGGTCAGACCGGGCATGGCAACAACCCGCTCGAAGGAAGGCTTGCCCTCTGTGAGCGTGCCAGTCTTGTCCACGATCAGCGTATCCACCTTGCGCAGGTTCTCGATGGCTGCTGCGTCCCTGAACAGAACCCCGCTGGTCGCCCCCCGGCCGGTAGCCACCATGATCGACATGGGTGTTGCCAATCCCAACGCACAAGGGCACGCGATGATCAACACCGCAACTGCATTGACCAGGCCGTAGACCCAGCGTGGCTCCGGACCGAACAGGCCCCACGCGAACAGTGTGAGCAACGCGATACCCACCACGGCCATCACGAAATAGCCCGCCACCTGGTCCGCCATGCGCTGCATGGGAGCCCGTGAGCGCTGTGCCTGCGCAACCATCTGAACGATCTGGGACAGCATGGTGGCGGAGCCCACCCGCTCGGACCGGATCACCAGTGCCCCGTTGGTATTGAGCGTGGCACCGATGACGGCATCGCCAGGCCCCTTGACGATGGGCACCGGCTCGCCAGTGAGCATGGCTTCGTCCACCGCGCTGCTCCCCTCGACCACCACGCCATCCACCGGCACCTTCTCACCGGGACGTACGCGCAAGAGGTCTCCCACATGGACATGGGACAAGGGAACATCACTCTCCTGACCGTTGGCGTCGATACGCCGTGCGGTCTTGGGGGCCAGGCCCAGCAGCGATTTGATGGCGGCCGAGGTCTGGGAGCGTGCTTTCAGCTCCAGCATCTGGCCCAGCAGCGTGAGCGAGATGATGACAGCTGCGGCTTCGAAGTACACCGCCACGCGGCCCATGGCCTGGAACGAGGCTGGAAATACCCCAGGCGCCACGGTGGCAACCACGCTGTAGACAAATGCGGCGCCCGTGCCCAGGCCGATCAAGGTCCACATGTTGGGACTGCGGTTCGCGATGGACTGGGCACCACGCACAAAGAAGGGCCAGCCAGCCCACAGAACGATGGGAACGGTCAACACCAGCTCGATCCAGCTCTGGGTGGCCATTTCGAACCACTGCAGCCTGTGCCCCACCATGGCCAGAACAGTGACCACCACGGTCAGTGGCAACGTCCACCAGAAGCGATGCCGGAAATCCACGAGTTCGGCGTTTTCTCCCTCATCCAGCGTGGGGAGCATGGGCTCCAGCGTCATGCCGCATTTGGGGCAGTTCCCGGGATGGTCTTGCTGCACCTCCGGGTGCATGGGACAGGTGTAGATGGTGCCGGGCTGAGCTGCTTCTGGCTCACGCGCAACCTTCTCGGTACCGGGAGGCGTGACGGCGTACTTGTCCGGATCCTCAACAAACTTCGTTCGGCACTTGGCGCTGCAGAAGTAGTAGTGCCGCCCCTCATGCTCCGCCGAGTGATGCGATTGTTCCGTCACGTCCATACCGCAGACTGGATCTTTCAGTGCCGCCATGGGCGGCGGTGCATGTCCGTGGTGCCCCTCATGATGCAGATGGCCATGGTGGGTGTGATCGTGCGGTTCCGCGTTGGACATGAAAGACCTCCCTGCAAATGTGTTGTGTGCCTGCGAGATTATTTTTTGCTCGAATCGCCTGCGTGGGAGCCGTGCCCCCCGTGCCCATGGAAGAGGTGCATCAACGGGCAAGCCAGCAAGAGCAGATAGGGCCAATAACCCGCAATGTGCGACCAGTGTTCCCTGAGCAAGAAGAATGCCCCGATGAGCGCAAGCATGATCACTGCGCCAATCAATTTGCGGCTGCCTCCGCTGGCGTTGGCAGCTTCTGAATGCCCTGTGGTGTGGTCGTGGTTCATGACGATCTCCAAGAAGTGGCCATCGAGACAGTGATGGACCGTAGGGGAACGATAAGGGTTTACATGGTGGCAATGTCAAGCATGATCATCATCAATCCTTGACTTGCGTCACATGAATGGCGGTATGTCCAGGCGTTCAACTTTGATCGCAGCAATGCTTCCTTGCCGCCTTCCCTGGACCCTATGGGTGTTGCACCGCCTCGCCGGGGTGCGTCAATGTGTGCGGGTCGAGGGATTGCCGGAAGGAGCTGCAGATCGCGCAGCATCATCCTTGGAAGAGTCACCCGTGAGCATGCGGCCAGCGGCGTCCACCTTGACCATTCCCAGCCTCGGATGACTCCAGTAGCGTGCCGTTTCTTCCCCGACCTGCATCTTGACCGGCGATGCCTGGTCGCGTACCTCGTTGCCAGCGGAAGCTGCGAAAGCAACTGCACAAGCCATCGACAGCGCCGCGACAACGGCGGGTGCAAAGATCTTTTTGAACATGGTCTTAACCCTCATCATGAGTCATTGAAACGTCAGCCAGGCTGACGGCCCCACGCGGTCCGATGGGCTCGGTGCGCGTCGTGACGAGGGGAAGTTTGGAATACAGCAACACACCAGAAGATGATGGGTCGATGATATTTCTGTAATGCTGGCAGGCGCCGCTTTGGGCGCGCCGTGAAGCGTTTCGGGTGCTGAGAAATTTCACTCAGAAAAGTGTCCCTGCACCAAGTTCGCTCGGCGTTGGCTGTTGCTTGGCAAGTCGGCGCCAATCAATAGCGATTTGAGCTACTGTGCGGGCACTCTCATCATCTCGCCCGCTTCTCATCCTGCGCAGCAAGAAAGCTGCTTGACGTCCTTGCTGAAGGTCTGCGCCGCGAGCTTGAGTCCCTCGACCATCGTCAAGTAGGGGAACAACTGGTCGGCCAGCTCCTGCACTGTCATGCGGTGTCGAATTGCCAGGGCCGCCGTCTGGATCAATTCGCCAGCTTCCGGCGCGACCGCTTGCACGCCAATCAAGTGCCCGGTGGTATCGGTCACCAGTTTGATAAAACCACGCGTGTCGAAGTTGGCGAGCGCGCGCGGCACGTTGTCCAGCATCAACAGTCGGCTGTCGGTCTCAATGCCGTCATTGCGCGCTACTGCTTCGGTGTAGCCCACGGTTGCTACTTGTGGATCGGTGAACACCACGGCGGGCATCGCGGTCAGGTCGAGTGCCGCGTCCCCACCGGTCATGTTGATGGCCGCGCGCGTGCCTGCGGTTGCGGCCACATAGACGAATTGAGGCTGGTCGGTGCAATCGCCTGCCGCGTAAATGTTCCGGCCACTGGTGCGCATGCCCTTGTCAACGACGATGCCCCCCTGCGCATTGACTGTGACCCCCGCCGCGTCCAGCGCGAGGCTGTGCGTGTTCGGTGTCCGCCCCGTTGCGACCAGCAGCCTGTCAGCGCGGATATCTCCGGGCCCCGTCGTCAGCACAAATTCACCGTTAACATGCGCGACCTGGTTGGCTTCCCTGTGCTCCAGTACCTCGATGCCTTCGGCACGGAAAGCTGCAGTCATGGCCTCTCCGATGGCGGGGTCCTCCCGGAAAAACAAGGTGCTGCGCGCCAGAATCACTACTTTGCTGCCTAGCCGGGCAAAAGCCTGGGCCAGCTCCAGCGCCACCACCGACGAGCCAATCACAGCCAGCCGTTCGGGAACAGTGTCACTGGCGAGTGCCTCCGTCGAAGTCCAGAAGGGTGACTCTTTCAAACCCGGAATCGGCGGTAGGGCCGGACTGGCCCCTGTCGCGACCAAACAGCGGTCGAACACCACGGTCCGCTCGCCCCCCTCGCTCAAACGGACGACAAGGCTCCGATCGTCCTTGAAACGCGCTTCACCGTGCAACACCGTGATGCCTGGGTTGCCGTCCAGGATGCCTTCGTACTTGGCATGGCGGAGTTCTTCGACACGTGCCTGCTGCTGCGCTAGCAACCGCTCGCGCAGGATCGTCGGCGGTGTGGGTGGCATGCCCCCATCGAACGGGCTTTCTCGGCGCAGATGCGCGATATGCGCGGCGCGGATCACGATTTTGGACGGCACACAGCCAATGTTCACGCAAGTTCCGCCGATGGTGCCTCGCTCCACCAGCGTGACGTGCGCGCCTTGCTCGACGGCCTTCAGTGCTGCCGCCATAGCGGCTCCACCACTTCCGATCACGGCTATTTGCAGCGGACGCTCGTTGCCACGGCGCTTGTCAGCGCCCCCTGTCCACTGACGCACCTGATCGAGCGATCCAGCGTGGTTGTGTGTGGGGGGGACATCGGCGAGCATTGCTTTGTAGCCCAGTCTGGCCACAGCGGCAGTCAGAGCATCGGGCAATGTGCCCGGCAGGGTGACAAGTTGGGCAGTGCCTTCGGGGTGGGAGACAAATGCCGACTGTACGCCGGGCACGTCTTCCAAGGCTTTTTTGACGTGTGCCGCACACGAACCGCAGGTCATGCCGGTGATTGTCAGATGGGTCATGCGACAGATCCTTTTTGTTTGTGCGTGCCAGGTAACGGCATCACATGCGCTGCAGTGCAGTTGTCAATGCTTCACCGCTTGACACTGGATGGAAACCCCACCTCTGCGGTTGCCTTGGTCAGCTTCTGCACGCTGGTCTTTGCGTCATCGAAGGTGACAGCTGCGTCGCGCGTCTCAAAGGTCACCTCAACTTTGCTAACGCCTTCGATCTTGGAAAGCGCTTTTTTGACGATGATCGGGCAGGTGGAGCAGGTCATGCCGGGAATGGCCAGCATGACGGTCTGGGTGGCGGCCCACACGGGGACAATGGCCAGGGTGAGCGCCAGGGAGGCAAGTAGTTGTTTCATGAAGAACTCCTGTGATCAATAGAAAAATGGCATGACATAGGGGAACCCGAGCGCGACCACAATCAGTGCGGCCACGCTCCAGAAAATAAGCTTGTAGGCAGCTCGCACCTGGGGAATCGCGCAGATCTCCCCCGGTTTACATGCTTGCACCGGGCGGTAAATGCGCCGCCAGGCGAAGAACAGCGCCACCAGCGCGACCCCGATGAAGATCGGGCGGTAGGGCTCCAGCGCGGTCAGGTTGCCAATCCATGCCCCGCTGAATCCCAGGGTGATCAGGACCAGCGGTCCGAGGCAGCAAGTCGAGGCAAGGATGGCCGCCAGCCCTCCGGCGAAGAGCGCTGTGCGCCCGTTGTTTGGCTCCGACATGCGCTTGACCTTTCAAAATTGGTTGAATCCCGTAACCTTACTTCCGTAGTCATGTACGGAGTCAAGCGGTATGAAAGCCAATTTGGAGAGTTTTACGATCGGCGCTTTTGCCGAGGCGGCCGGGGTCAATGTAGAGACCATCCGGTTCTATCAGCGCAAGGGATTGTTGCCCGAGCCGGCCAAGCCTCACGGCAGCATCCGCCGCTATGGAGATGCAGATGTGACGCGGGTGCGCTTCGTCAAAGCGGCTCAGCGCCTGGGCTTCAGCCTGGATGCAATAGCCGAGCTGCTGCGGCTAGACGATGGAACTCATTGTGAAGAAGCCAGCGCACTGGCTGAGTCCAAGCTCAAGGATGTGCGCGAGAAGATAGCCGATTTGGCACGCATGGAGTCGGTGCTGTCTGAACTGGTATGCGCATGCCATGCGAGAAAAGGGAATGTCTCATGCCCGCTGATTGCGTCGCTGCAGGACGGCGGGAGACTCTCGTTGCCGCAATGAGGTGGCCGCAGTGTCGTATGACGCCCAGAACCGACGCGGGGGATGCACTCGGGTTTTAGTGGATTGCAGATTGCTGTCGAAAGCGTAATCAGGAGGTCACCTCCATGTGGGGCGGCAATTTTTAGACTTCTCTCCGTGGTGCAGAAATCGCCACCTGGATGAACCATATCGGGCATCCGGCGCCACAGGAGACCATCATGAAAGTTCGTACCGCAATCCTCGTCGCCAGCCTTGCCGGGTCCACTACTGCGTCCTTCGCCACTTCCGTTTACCACGCAAGCCCCAGCCAGGAGGAAGGCGTGAGCCTGGCCGCCGACCATCTGGGCAATGCGGTGAGCCGCCAAGCGGTTGAAAGCACCGTGCTGGCCGCTCAGAAGGACGGCACGCTGTACTGGATCAGCCGTGGCTATCCCGGTACCTATCCACTTGTCCCGGGCCCCAAGCTGACCAAGACCCGCCAGCAAGTCCTCGATGAGTTGCAGTCAGCCAAGCGCAACCCCGTCGGTCGTGACGGTGTGCGGGATATGGGCGGCGAAGCTGGCTGGGTCGATGCCCGCCAACTGCCCTGAACCCTCTCAACGATCACCGGCAACCGCGTGCCCTCCCAAACCGGCCTGCGGTTGCACCTGAACCATTGCCATTTACCCAAAAAGGAAATCCCATCATGAAACTGAAGTCCACCCTCATCGTCCTTTCCCTCATCGCCGCCCCCGCTTTTGCGTCGGACCAAGTGGTCAGCAAGACGCGCGAACAAGTGCGGGCTGAATTGGCGCAGGCCCTGCAAAGCGGAGACATGCTCGCTGCCGGCGAATCGGGTCTGACACTCAAACAGCTCAACCCCGCAGCGTACCCGGTGACAGCTTCGGCGCAGGCCCCCAAAACCCGCGACCAAGTGCGCGCAGAACTGGAACAAGCAATCCGCACGGGCGACATCCTGGCGGGCGGTGAATCGGGTGCCAAGCTCAATGAAGTGGTGCCTGGCCGCTACCCCGTAGTGGCCAACGCTTCTTCCAAGACCCGTGATCAGGTTAAGAGTGAGCTGGCGCGCGCCATCCGCGAAGGCGAAATCGTCGCTGTGGGCGAAGACGGCCGCAAGCTCAACGAAATCTATCCTGACCGCTACCACGCTGCGCACCATGCTGCCGTGGCCACCACCTCGGACGAATCCACCCAGGCCCCTCGGTTCTAAACGGGTTCTCCGGGCGGTCGGCGGCTGGTCTGGAGGGGTCTTTCTAAACAGGCCCCTCTCCAGTTGGTTCACCATGCATGTCTGCGGTGCCTGCAGCAAGTGCGTGCGACATCTGCTTTTGCATTGCTCCGACCTCCGAGCATCAGACCTGCATGTTCATCACATCGGTGTAGGCCTGGACAATGCGGTTGCGGCTCTGAAGCGTGGCCTGAAACGCGATGTTCGACTTGACGCCAGCGAGCATCGTTTCTTCGAGACTGACCGTGGGATTGCCGAGTGTGACCTCGCGGCTCAGGCGACCAGACTCACTCTGCAACTGGCTTGTGGTTGAAAGCGCCTGCTTCATCGCGTCCAGAAAACCGCCTCCCTGGATGCTCGGTGCTTTGGGCACAGAGTTTCCCAGCGAACTGACAGGCAATAGTGCATCCAATGGCTTTGTCGTGACGTTCATGCGGGGGCTTTCTGGGGGCGAGAGTTTACGAAGTTCTGCCTCGAAATCTGTACCGAGGCGATGCCCAATCGTAGAGATTGGAGTTCGACCTGTAGCTTTCGCAACGCAAGGCGCCACCCGTCAATCCCGCCGTTTGGGATAACAGAAACTTCATCTTGCCGACATCGCCGTGGGTCTCCGCTTCCTAGGGGCCCAAAGAGCCGAGCCCAAGCGAAGCGCGCCGCACGAAACAGCCGTGGCTCACAACCGCTGCGAAATCTCCAGCAACGGCTTGATGCTGGACCCAAAGCGGCTCATGGAGGCATGGTTCTGCTCCAGCTGGCTGTAAGGCAAGTACCGGATTCCCAGCTCCGACACCCTGGAGAAGGCAGGCCTTTGAAGTTGCTCAGCGACCTTGTCTCTGCGATTGTCTGGAGCCACCAGAAACAGGGCGCAGTTGCCTGCAACCGGCGTGCCCAGGGCCAGATCGAGCATGCGTACGATGCCCGAATAGATGGACGTGGTGTGTTCGACTTCGAATGCGGCGGCGAATTGCGAGGTCTGGGGATCAACCCATACAACATCGATCAGTCGCACGGACTCCAGTCCTCGGTCCAGGCTGGCGGGCAACTGCGCCATGCATCCATCTCCCAGCAACCCCCCGCCATAGGCGCGGCCCCGGTCGTTGGACGCGATCCAGACCTCAAATCCGAGCGCCTTGCCCAGGTCGCGCAGCGAGGCCTGGACACCCGTGTGGGTCGCATCACTCTCGGTCGCTTGGGACAGTTCCCGTTGCAATGCGGTGGATTCCTGGCGCACACGTTCAAGGTCTTCTTGCCAGAGAGCTGTCGCCGCTGCATCCATGGCTGGTGGCGGCGCTGCATATCGGCCACTGCCAATGTCAAACATGAGTCCCGCGATCGCACCCAGATCATTCGATAGCTTGAGCCGGTACTGCGCGTTCAGGCGCAGCAAGCCCTCTCGCATCGAGAGATAGTGGTCCCAGCGCCCGAGCTTCACGCGCCCCCCGGTCACCGCGTTGAAGCCATTGACAATGGCCGTATTAAAGGGGGACACCAACGTCGGGTGAATGAAGTACAGCAAGTTGGCAACCGCCGGGCCCAGGCCCTTTATGCCAATCTCATCGATGCGCTGTATGGCGGCCACTACGTCTTCTGCGCAGTCACAGCGATCGCAGGTGTGCAGGAGGTCCGCAAAGGCGCGCTGGTTGCTCGCATTCTCGTAGATATCCGGAATCCGCAGCTTGGGTTTCCAGAGGAAAGCGTGGTCCGCACCCTTGAAGATCTGGCGCTGCTCCGCCACGGACCCGACGATTGTCTCCAGCGAGGAGCCTCGGTAGGCGTTGCCAAACGTTCCGGCCCGGATGTCCTCCACCACTTGCGCAATGCCTCGGCGAATGGAGCGGAAGTTCTTGATCCGCTGATCCCACAGGAACCAGGTGTTGTAGGTGCTGCGCGGGTCTGCCTTCCAGCCGTCTATGAGGGTTAC
Organism: Acidovorax sp. K2F; assembly: GCF_025246485.1. Taxonomy (NCBI): domain Bacteria; kingdom Pseudomonadati; phylum Pseudomonadota; class Betaproteobacteria; order Burkholderiales; family Comamonadaceae; genus Acidovorax; species Acidovorax sp. K2F. The sequence goes on along the minus strand of NZ_JAOBSQ010000016.1, from coordinate 4,696 downwards.
CAAGGGGTCATGCATCTGTCGTGAGGTGCTTGCCAATGCTCTGTGCACTGGGGAAATACATCGAAAAACAAGTCCTGCCATCCGCCGAACTCACAGAAATCCGTCCCCGGTGTGCGTGAACAATCGCCTGGGTAATGGACAAACCCAAGCCAGCACCATCGGAGTCCAGCTGCTTGCGCGACTTGTCTGCCCGAAAGAAGCGGTCGAACAGGCGGGGGATCATCTGCGCCTCGATGGAAGGTCCAGTGTTGACGACGTCCACGGTGGTTCCGTGCAGGCCCCCCTGGATGTCCACGACCACCAGCTCGCCTGGTGGGGTGTAGCGAATGGCGTTGGACAGGAGATTGCTGAGCGCCCGGCGCAACATCAACCGGTCGCCTGTGATCTCCGCCGTCCCGATCAATTGCAGTCGGACTTGCTTCTCTTCTGCCAAGGCCTCGTAGAAGTCAAACAAAGCCTGAGCTTCATCATGGACCGCGATTCTTTCCGTGCTGGGAAGAATGAGACCGTGGTCAGCCTTGGCCAGGAACAACATGTCAGCCACCATGCGGGCCAGGCGCTGGTACTCCTCGGCGTTGGAGGCCAGTATGTCCTGGTACTCCTCAGAGGAGCGAGCCTGGCTGAGTGTGACCTGCGTCTGTGTCATCAGATTGTTGATCGGCGTACGCAGCTCGTGAGCCAGGTCCGAAGAAAACTCGGACAGGCGGTCGAACTCCTCCTTCAAGCGCCGGAGCATCTCGTTGAGGGTGGTCGCCAGGTCGGCCATCTCCACCGGAAACTCCTGGGTCGGCATCCGCTCGTCCAGTCGCTGTGCCGTGATGGCCATGGCGCGGGATCGCATGGCCCGAAGGGGGGCCAGGCCATTCTTTGCGGCCCACCAGCCCAGAACCCCTGCCACCAGCGTTGCCAGTGCCACGTAGCCCACAAGCACCCAAATCAATCCGTACATGAAGTGCTTGTGGTGGGCAATGTCCACGGCCACCCAGACCTGCAGCGGCGGCTCGGCGGAATCCGGCAGCGTCACGGCTTCGGCCATCCCCCGGTACTCACGGTCCTTGATTCGCCACGAGGCGACCCCCAAGCGGGAATGCTGGGTCCGCACGCTCAAGTCCGCAGGAAACTCAAAGTCCTCCGTCGAGTACAGCGATTGACCATTGCGAAGCACGGTGACGAAGAGGCCCTCATGGCTGTGCACAACGTCATCCAGCCGCGTCTTCAGATCCTGCGGCGACTTCGATTTGCCGATGACCTCACGCGTCAGGTGAACCTTGTCACGCAGTGCATCGCGGTCAAGCTCGACGAAATGCCGGTCAATGGAAATCGCGACGAGAATCCCCAGGCCGATCAGCACCAAGGCGGACGCCAAAGTAAAAAAGACCGTCAGCCGTGTCGTGAGCGAGTACCGGGCTTTCACGCACGCTCCTGCGGCGCTTCAAGCACATACCCCATGCCTCGCACCGTCTGGATCAGCTTGGCGTCATAGGCATCGTCAATCTTGGCCCGAAGCCTGCGCATCGCCACCTCAATCACGTTGGAATCGCTGTCGAAATTCATATCCCACACCTGCGACGCGATCAGAGAGCGCGGCAGAACTTCCCCTTGGCGGCGCATCAGCAGTTCCAGGAGTCCGAACTCCTTGGCCGTGAGGTCGATGCGTTTGCCAGATCTGCTGACTCGCCGCCGCAAGAGGTCCAGTTCTAGATCGGCCACCTGGAGGACCGTTACCTCGGTGCCATTGCGACCACGCCTGAGGATGGTGCGCGCTCGCGCCAATAGCTCGGCAAAGGAAAACGGTTTGACCAGGTAGTCGTCCGCCCCCAGTTCCAACCCTTTGATCCGGTCTTGCACCTGATCCTTGGCCGTGAGAAACAGTACGGGCATCTCCAGGCCCCGGCGACGCAGATTGGTGAGCACCTGCCAGCCATCCATCCCAGGAAGCATCACATCCAGGATCACCAGGTCGTAGTCACCTTCCTGGGCCAGATGCAGGCCATCGACTCCGTTGTGAACCAGATCGGCGTTGAACCCTGCCTCACGCAAGCCTTGGCGCAGGTATTCGCCGGTTTTGATTTCATCCTCGACGATCAATATCTTCACGGGATCTCCCTGTCTGCGAATGACGGCAAGTGTGCCTGCAGATCGCGGGCTTTCTTTCAGATGACAAAGATGTAATTAAGCCGTTATGTCGGCGGAAGCCTTGGGATCACACAATGCGTTGCATCAAGAACGCATGGTGAACCTATGAAAATTTCCTGGCTTTCACGACCTATATCAACCCCCTGGCTGGCCGCCGCGCTAATAGCGCCGTCCCTGGCTCTGGCTCAGATGCCAGAGGGCGAATCCGCCAAGGTGGACTATCAGCTTTCGTACCGATCAGCCCTCTCGGGCTACGAATCCTACAAAGAGCAATCCGTCCAGCCCTGGAAAGCGGCCAATGACAAGGTGGGCGAGATCGGAGGCTGGCGCACCTATGCCAAGGAAATTCGCCAGACGGCACCCACAACCGGCCAGGACCAACCCGCGCAGGGCCATGACGCACACCACGGGGGCAAACAATGAACCGCCCCTTGCACACGCCCCGCGCCAAACTCGTGATCGCCGTGGCCGCAGTGGCGGTCTTGTCTGGTTGCGCCAGCGTGAATCTGGAGCAGAACCTCACCAGCGCCAATACAGCCGCAAGCGGTTTCACGGACGGCCAGCTTACCTTGGCCCGGGACCAGAGCGAGCGGGACGCCTTGCGCTAGCGCGCTTCGGATCTGCTGGCCAAGCCGCTCAGTCAGAAGGATGCCGTTCAACTCGCACTCGTCAATAGCCCATCGATGCAGGCCATCGTGGCCCAGAATTGGGCGGCTGCCTCGACTGCAGCCCAGTCCGGTCGGATTGCCAATCCCATTCTCAGCCTGGAGCGCGTTCGCCTGGGCAGCGAGACGGAGATCGGCCGCCTCCTGTCCTTCGGGCTGCTGGACCTGCTGACCTTGCCGACGCGCAAAGGCATCGCCGAGCAGCGCATCAAGCAGACCCAGTTGCGCCTGAGTAGCGACGTGGTGGACCAAGTGACGCAGGTGCGCCAGGCTTGGGTCCGCGCTGTTGCGGCGCAACAGACCCTGACTTACACCCAACAGGTCGTCGCCAGCGCCCAGGCCAGCGCCGAACTGGCCAAACGCATGCAGTCGGTGGGCAATTTCAACAAGCTTGACCGTGCACGCCAGCAAGCGTTCTATGCCGACACAGCGACCCAGCTGGCCAGTGCCCAGCACCAAGTCACGGCAGCCCGTGAGGAACTGGTCCGGCTGCTGGGTCTGGACGACAGCCAAGCCCAACAGCTCAAGTTGCCTGAGCGCCTGCCCACACTGCCCAAGGAGCCGCTGTCCCCATCGGACGCTGGCCGCCAAGCGTCTAAGGGGCGGCTGGATCTGCAGATCGCGAAGGCTGACTACGACGCAGCTGCACGCGCGCAAGGCTGGAACAGGATCACGACCTTCACAGACATCGAGTTGGGCGTGCGGCGCGACTCTGTCTTTGATGCCGCCGAGAACACCCACTCCACGCGGCGCGGCTTCGAGATCAGCCTGCAGCTGCCGATCTTCGACTGGGGGGGCATGCGGCGCGACGCCATGAATGCGCAGACCCTGGCTGCGGCCAACCGCCTGGAAGCAACTGCACGCGCGGCGGGTTCGAACCTTCGGGAGAGCTACTCCGCGTACCGCACTGCATATGACATCGCGCGTCACCACCGCGACGAGGTGATTCCCCTGCGAAAAACCATCTCCGAAGAAAACCAGCTTCGCTACAACGGGATGCTGATCAGCGTTTTCGAGTTGCTTGCCGACTCCCGCGACCAGGTGAACTCGGTGATGGCGGCCCTGAACGCCGAACAGCAGTTCTGGCTGGCGGACGCCGCCCTTCAGGCCTCTCTCATCGGCAAGCCCACCAGCGCTGGCGTCTCGGGCGGTGGCGCAGCCGCTGCCGAAGCCGGTGCAGGCCACTGATCCCCTCAAGGAAACCAACATGAATTCAAGAAGAGATTTTTTCCGGTTTGCTGGCATTGCCGGAGGGGCCGTGGCCGCAGCGAGTGTGAGCCGCGTGGCAATGGCCGCACTGCCAGAACCCGTGTACCAGACAAGCGCAGACACCATGGCGCCGCTGGTGCCCAACTCCGGGCGCCCCTACAACCCGGTGGTCACGCTCAACGGCTGGACGCTGCCCTGGCGCATGAACCAGGGGGTCAAGGAGTTCCACCTGGTGGCAGAACCCGTTGTGCGCGAAATGGCCCCTGGCTTCAAGGCCCACCTGTGGGGATACAACGGCCAGAGTCCTGGTCCCACCATTGAAGTGGTGGAAGGCGACCGCGTTCGCATTTTTGTGACCAACAAGCTGCCCGAGCACACCAGCATCCACTGGCATGGACAGCGTTTGCCCAATGGCATGGACGGTGTGGCGGGATTGAACCAGCCCGCAATCCAGTCGGGCAAGACCTTCGTCTACGAATTCGTGGCGCGCCGTCCAGGTACCTTCATGTACCACCCGCACGCCGATGAGATGACCCAGATGGCCATGGGCATGATGGGCTTTTGGATCACGCATCCAAAGACCAAGCATCCGCTGATTGATGAAGTGAATCGAGACTTTTGCTTCCTGCTCAGTGCCTACGACATTGAGCCCGGGGCCGCTACGCCGAAGGTCGCGGAAATGCTGA
>NZ_JAOBSQ010000015.1:0-2722 GCF_025246485.1 Acidovorax sp. K2F | reverse complement strand
ATGCAATGGGTCACGACATTCCCACCATGATTGGCGTAGACCACCGGGGCGTGGCCAAGAAGATCAACAACCTGATCCCCGACTACATGGTCATGGGCGAACGGGGCATGGCGGACATGACCGAGATGGAGATGCCCATCCCGGACAACACCATTCCCATGATGACCGGGGAAGGCCCGTTCGGGTCGGTCGAAATGGGCGGGATGTTCAGCGTCGTCAAAGTACGCCGCGACCAGAAACCGGGCGACTACAAAAATCCGGGTTGGTACAAGAACCCAGAGGGCACGGTGGCGTACGAGTACACCGGCCCGATGGCGGAGCCTGCCCGCTTCAAGGCCGAGGGCGGCCAATCCATGCCCCGCAAAGAGAAGTCCAGTTCGGACACTGTCGTCAAGGTCAAAAAGCCGTCTTCGCACAGCGGCCACTGATCGCCTCCTTTCCTCATCCACAACCCAAGGTAACTATGAAACGCACTCTTTCCCTGATCGCCGCCTCCGCCCTGGTGGCCCTGTCCTTCAACAGCTTTGCGGGCGGTACCCACAGCGGCGGTCACGGCCATGGAAGCGAGGAGTCAGCCATCGGCGAACCAGGCAAAGCCTCCAAAGTCAGTCGCACAATCAACGTGGACATGGCTGACACCATGCGCTTCACGCCCGCCGCGATCTCCGTCAAGCAGGGCGAAACGGTCAAGTTCGTGATCAAGAACAGTGGCCAGGTCAAGCATGAGTTCAGCCTGGGCACCGATGCCGAACTCAAGGAGCACTACGAGACGATGAAGAAGTTCCCGGACATGGAGCATGACGAGCCCAGCAAGGTGTCGCTGGCCCCCGGCAAGCAAGGCGAAATCATCTGGCAGTTCACCAAGGCTGGCGAAGTGAAGTTCGCCTGCCTGTACCCAGGCCACTACGACGCAGGCATGAAGGGCCAGGTCACGGTGGTCAAGAAGTAATCGGGGAATCCCTGCACGCAATTGAACAAGGAGCTCGTATAATTGAACAAGGAGCTCGTATGAAAAACGCAAACACTTTATTGATCGGCGCTATGTTGTCGCTGGTCACTCTCATGCCGCTGTCGGCCGTGGCGCAGGCCGCTGGAGACGCCGGAAAAGCCGCATCCACGACCGCAGCCTCCATGACCGATGGAGAAGTGCGCAAGATCGACAAGGACGCCGGCAAGATCACCATCAAACATGGCGACATCAAGCACTTGGAGATGCCGGGGATGACTATGGTGTTTGCTGCCAAGGACAAGGCCCTGCTCGACAAGGCGCAGGTCGGCGACAAGATCCGCTTCATGGTGATCAACGAGGGCGGAAAGATGGTCGTCACCGCCATCGAGCCTGCCAAGTAAGCACAAGGAGTGCCTCGCCGCGCCCTCAAGAAAGGGGGCGCTCTTCTGTTCGCACGTCAACCCACCAAGGAAAAATCATGAAAACTCTCCTTATTGCCCTCGCCCTGACAGCTGCATCGTCTGCATTCGCCGCTGGCGACACCCAGGAAGCCACGCCCTACACCAACTCCAAGGCGCAAGCGCATGGCGAGGACCACAAGAAAGCCCGCCCTGCGACCGGTGTGAAGCGGACCAAGGATGGCAGTACAGCGCGAGGTGAAGGCTCTGGCATCGCCGACACCAGCAAAGCCGAAGCCCGTGGTCAGGAAAAGGCCAATGCGCGTGAAGCCATGCCGCACAAGGAAGCCACTCCGGGCTCCACGCCCCAGTAGTTCCGAGACAGAGAGGTGGCAAAAAAGTAGCAACCGCCCAAAGACCTCAGGCCGACCATCGCTGCGTCAAGGCGATGGTCGGCGGCTCCAAGGCGGTGTCAATGCCCGCCGCGATGAACGTGTGCCGGAGCAGATCTTTTGTGGTACGGACGCGTAGTCAAGAGGGCGGATAGCCCGCCTCGGTGAGCGCTTCCGCAAGCGTCAGGCGGTCTTCAGCACTCTGCACCGTAACCAAGCGCTTGGACATGTCCACCTGCACCTTGCAGCCGGGATCCACCATCTGCAGTGTCTGGTTCACCATCCCTGCGCAGTGCCCGCAGGTCATGTCGGGAAGCTGAAATTCATGCATCTTTAGCCTCATGGCGAAAAGTTAAGAAGAATCCAGTCTCCTGCTTGCCATGGTGGCAAGGTCAATCGTTTTAGCCTCCATGGCAGAGACACCTCTCGCCAAAGGCAGCTGCGATAAGCTCGTGGCGAATTCCACAGCTCTGATTTGCATGCGAATGTGATCGGCATCGACCTGAGACCCAAGATCACGCCCATCGGCACTTTGGCCACGCTACTGTGGCTTCACGTGTTGACGCGCAAGGGCATCCGCATCAGCTGGGGGCACTACTTCCGGGTGGGGATGGTGATCACGGTGCCCGTTTTGATCATCACACTTGCGGCGCTGGCGGTTGGGCTGTCGTTTCGATAGCTGTGATTTCGTTCCCCAAAGTGGGTACCGGCCACACGTAGACCAGCTCGCTCAACAACTTCACCAGCGTCTGCGTGACGATGACCGCCGGCAGGCTCGGAATTGCCCTCGAGGCGGCGACGGCGAAAACGGTAAAACAACAGTGCGTTGCGTGTGCTGGCACTGAGCGTGGCCGCACGGCCGGCCACCGCTTCCAGCCCAAAAAATTACGCAATCATCTGCCCCAAGCGGGGGCACGAAGATTACAAACGCGACGTGCAAGGCGCGGGGATTGGCTTCGGGTGCTTGACATTGCCACCGTGTC
>NZ_JAOBSQ010000014.1:0-8624 GCF_025246485.1 Acidovorax sp. K2F | reverse complement strand
CTGTCTGCGTCCCCTGCGCTTCGCTACGGGGCAACCTGCGGTGCTCGGGTTTGGCGGGGTCTCGCTCAACTCGCGCCGCTGCGCGTCGCTCAGACACACGCGAGCCCTGATCCGCCAAACCCTGCGCTCCTCGGCGCATCCAGAGGGGCCTGAGGAGCAGAACAGCCACACGGGCCATCGCTGCGCTCGGCCCCGGATCGCGGGCGCAAGCGCCTCGCGCTGCGCAGCCTGGGCCGAGCGCAGCAATGGCCTGAATGGTTGTTCGGCTGTTTGGCTGTGGGCTGTTTGGCTCCCAACCCCTGCTGGCTGCGCCTGCGGCGGGGCGAAGCGCCGGGGTCGCAGACTGGGGGTCGCCTTTTCTTTGGTGACTTTCTTTTGGCGAAGCAAAAGAAAGTTACTCGCACGCCGGGCGACTCCCGGCCTCCGCCCTCAACACAGGCAAGCAGCCCAATCAGCACAATGACCAGACACTACAAAATCAATAGCTACCAGCCTATATCCCACTAGCGCATCCAGCCCAAAAGCCCTCAAACAGGCCCCAAAGCCATCCGCCCCGAAGAAGTCACCGACGCATCCCTCGCATGCCGCGTCTCCACCCGGTTGCGCCCCGCCCGCTTGGCGTCATAACAAGCCATGTCCGCCGCATACAACACCGACGGCACATCCTGCAAGCTGGCGTCCAGCACCACCAGCCCGATGCTCACCCCCAGCGTAAAACTGCGCCCCTGGTACGACGGCTCCCACGCACGCACCGCCGCACGCAACTGCTCGGCCACGGCCTGGCCGCGTGCCAGCGCACAGCCAGGCAACACCACCGCAAACTCGTCCCCGCCCAACCGCGCCGCCCAGCCGATCTGCCGTACATGTGACGCCAGCAGCCGGGCCACATGGCGCAGCACATCGTCACCCGCGTCGTGGCCCGCAATGTCGTTGACCACGGTGAAATGGTCCAGGTCGAGGAACAGCACCACGCCGTCGCCCTGGGTCTCACCGCCCTCCTCATCGGCGGCGGGCACCACAGCGCGCTGGCGGGCCGACCGCTCCGCCATCAGCTGGCCCAGGCGCTCGTCAAACGCGGCGCGGTTGTACAGCTGCGTCAGCGCGTCGTGCGCGCGACCCCAGGACTGCTGCACCTGGGCCTCGCGCGCGGCGGTGATGTCTTCCAGAATCCACACAGTGCCACCGTGCACCTCCTCGGGGCGCACGCCCTGGCCCTGCACGCGGGCCCACACGGGGGTGCCGTCCTTGCGCAAAAAGCAGACATCGCCGTCGAACGCGCCATGCGCCGCCACCTCGGCGCGCACACGATCGCCCACCTGGGCATAGTCAGCGTCGCTGGCGTACAGGATGCGCGCGGGGCGGCCCTGCAGCTCCTGCGCGCTGTAGCCCAGCATCACGCAGGCCTGGTGGCTCACCACCTCCAGCATGCCGTGGCGGGTGATGACGATGCCCACCGGGGCGCTGTCCAGCACGGCCTGGAACTGGCCGACCACCGTGTCCTTGCGCGACTGCTGCAGGCTGCCCTGCTGCACCAGGCCCTGGAACACCCGCACCAGTTCGCCCACCTCGCCGCCTGCGCGGGGCCAATGCACATCTTGCGCAGGCTGCTGGCGCGCGCTGGTCCTGAGCAACTGGCGCGCCTTGAAGGTCAGCTGCGCCAGCGGCTGGGCCATCCAGCCCATCAGCGCCACCGCCAGCAGCATGCACAGCACCATGCTGGCCACCGCCAGCCACCAGGCTTCGCGCTGGGCACCGCGCAGCGGTGCCAGCAGCGCCTGCGACTGGCTCACGCGCGCCACGATCCACTGCGGCAGCGGCATGCCCGCCATGCTCACGATGTGGTCGGACTGCACATGGGTCATGCCCCGCCCCACCACCGGCTGGGCCTGGCTTTGCCAGCGCGTGTACACCGGGGCCAGGCCCACTTCGTCACGCACCTGGCCCAGCACGCGGGTGGGGTCGGAGTGCGACAGGATGGTGCCGTCGCGGGTGAAGACAATGAGCTGCGAGTCATCGCGCGCGGGCAGCGTCATCGACGGTGGCAGCAGGCTTTGGGATTGCAGGCGCAACGCGCCTGCCACCACGCCCACCACCGTGCCGTCTTCGCGGTGCAGCGGCATGGTGAACATGACGCGCGCCTCGCCCCTGCGGCCGGCGATCAGCTCAGACACCAGGGGCTTGCCATCCACCAGGGTGCGGCGCAGGGCATCGCGTTCGGTGGGGTCCAGGTCCGCAGCCTTTTCGATCTGACCGGCGCGCAAATTCAGGCGCAGTTCGCCGTTGTCGCGGGCGACCTGCATGGTGTCGAAGAATTGCACCGCAGGCAGGCCCTGCTGCAGCAGCCATTCCAGCGACGAGGGTGACTCCAGCATCGCCGGTGTGATGCCTGCGGCCACGGTGCGCAGCACCTTCTGGCTTTGTTCGATCTTGCTGGCCAGCAACCGGGCCACCACCTCGACCTCGTCGGTCTGCTGGCTCACCACCCGGCGCATGGCCTCCTGCCCGGAGGCCCGAGTCACCAGCCAGGCGGCCACCGCCCCCGACAGCGCCACCGCCAGCGCCGCCACCAGCATCAGCCGCAGCACCAGGGCGCCGGGCACCAGCCAGCCCGGATCAAGGTCCGGGGCTGCCTTGGGGCCGGGCGACGGCGTCATGGACGCTTCCCCCCTGCAGGCTGATGGGCACGCTCAAAGTTCGGCATGGGGACGGGTCATGGCAGACATGTCCCAACAAATATACGCAGGGCCTGTGCCCGGGGGCTTGGGTGGAACCCTGGGTAAAGCCAAGGAAAAACCCTGAGCCCGTCGGGGTGCGGGAAGGGTACGGGAAGGGTGTGTGGAGGGATGGAAGCGGACTGCGGCAAGGGCCCTGCAGCGTGGTGCCAGCTCCCACAGCCAGGCAGAACGTGCCACCAGCCAAGGCGCATCACCCCGGGGTGCGGGGCTTGTCAGCAAATGCAACGCAAGGGCAGTCCGTGGCTGCCGGCTGGCGCAACCCGACAGTCGCTGCAGGGCGTCGAGAGCGCGGTGTCAAGAACGCTGTGTCAGCAGCCCGCCATCGACTGCAATGCCCGTGGCTGGGGCAGCGCCAGCACATTGCCGGTGCCGTGGATCAGGCCCAGCTCGCGCAGGTGGCGCAGCACGCGCGAGAAGGTTTCGGGCGCAATGCCCAGCTGCGCCGCAATCAGGCGTTTGCGCTGGTGCAGGGTGACCTGCATGGCACCGCTGTGGTCGGGCTGGGCGTGGTTCAGCAGCCACTGCGCGCAGCGCGATTCGGCGTCCTGCGCCAAGCGGCTCACGGCCAGCTCGGACTGCTGCCGGTAGCCCTGCGCCATGTCCAGCAGCAGCCCGCGCGCGCCCGCAGGCATGGCGGCCAGGCTGCGGCGAAACTCTTCGATGGGGATGCGCCGCACATGCACGCGCGTGTCGGCCACCATGTCCACCGGTAGCGGCAGGCCCATCAGGGCCGACGCGGCGTCGAGCCAGAACGGCCCCTCGACGGCACCGAGCTGGTGGCGCAGGAAACCGTCGTCCAGCACACCGCGCAGCACACGGCCGTTTTCGAGGTGCAGCACCGTCGTCAGCACCTCATTGCGCCTGCGCAGCACTTCGCCGGGGGCGATCACCTCGGTGTCAGCGGGCAGAGAAAAAAGGGTAGATGGCAGCATGGAAGCCACTGTGCCGTGCGGCTGCGCCCGTGGCATTGAGCCACATCAAATCCGCACCATGTCGCCCGCCCGGCACGCCCCAGGTTTGCGCCAAAACACACGAAAACTGCGCCAGCAACGTGCATGGGTGCGCCCTGACCCGGCCAAAAGTATGTAAACAGGTGTTGCGCCAGGGCATGGAACTTGCGATGCCCCAACGGCGGGCCCCGCCCTGCACCACGGTGCAACAGGGGCCGCGTCTCCCCTTGCACCCGCCGGACCTCCGGCGCTTTCTTCCCCAGGAATCACTCCATGAAAAAAAACCTGATTGCACTGTCTCTATCGCTCGGTGGCGCCCTGCTGTGCTCCACCGGCGCCCAGGCCCAGAGCTCCGTCCAGCTGATGGGCTTGACCGATGTGTTTGTGGGCTCCCTGAAAAACGCCGGTGACGCCGGCAGCAGCAAGGTGGTCAACAGCGGTGGCATGACCACGTCGTGGTTCGGATTCAAGGGCACCGAAGACCTGGGCGGCGGGCTCAGGGCCAACTTTGCGCTCACCTCGTTCATCAAGGTGGACAGCGGCATCCAGGGCCGATTTGCCAACGACACGTTCTTCTCGCGCGATGCCAATGTGGGCCTGAGCGACAGCTGGGGCACCGTGACCGTGGGGCGCGGTCTGGCGCCCAACTTCCTGCCGTCCATCCTGTCGAACCCGCTGGGCGACTCGTTCACCTTTGCACCGCTGATCCTGCACATGAACGTGCCTCTGTTCAACGGCACGGGCTGGGGTTCGACCACGCCGTCCGACACGGGCTGGTCCAACGAAATCATCTACAGCACGCCCAACCTGGGCGGCCTGACCGCCAACCTGCACTACCAGTTTGGCGAGGTCGCGGGCGACAGCAGCAAGAAGAACGTGGGCATCAACGCGCTGTACTTCAACGGCCCCATCGCCCTCACCGGCTTCTACGAGCGCGACCAGATGAGCAACCCCGCCGTGCCCAGCACCTACCTGGGCACCACCAAGACCGACTGGATGCTGGGCGGCGCGTATGACTTCGCGATCGTGAAGGCCTTTGCGAGCTACGGCCAGGCCAAGGCCGACAACACCACCAACAAGGCCAAGACGACGCAGCTGGGCGTGTCGGTGCCCGCAGGCGCCACCGGCAAGGTGCTGGCATCGTGGGCGCAGACCAAGATGACGGCCACCGACATCTCGCGCAAGACCTTCACCGTGGGGTATGACTACTTCCTGTCCAAGCGCACCGATGTGTATGTGATGGCCATGAACGACCGCATCACCAACCAGACCAAGGGCAACAGCTTCGGCGTGGGCATCCGCCACCGGTTCTGAGGCCTGCACAGGGCTTCTGGGGCCTTCTTCAAGCCCCAGCAGCCCCAGGCGCTAGTGCAATATGCCTGAGCAGCTACAAAATCAGTAGCGCCCGAAAATCGTTCACGTTGGTGTGCGTAGGGCCGGTGACCAGCAGGTCGTCCAGCCCCGCAAAAAATCCCCAGGCGTCGTTGCGCGCCAGGTGGTCGTCGATGCGCAGGCCTGCAGCGCCTGCGCGCGCAAGCGTGTCGGGGCACACAAAGGCCCCCGCGTTGTCTTCGCTGCCGTCGATGCCGTCGGTGTCTGCCGCCAGCGCCCACACGGCGGGCTCGCCCTGCAACGCCTGCGCCAGGCCCAGGCAAAACTCACCCGCACGCCCGCCCCGCCCCCGGGACACACCGGGTGCACGCGGACGCACGGTGACGGTGGTCTCCCCCCCCGACAGGATCACACACGGCGCCGCAAACGGCTGGCCGCGCCGCGCCACCGCGCGGGCCAGCGCCGCATGCACCTTGCCCACTTCGCGCGACTCGCCCTCGATCTCGTCCGACAGCACATGCGCAGGCAGCCCCGCCGAACGGGCCAGCGCGGCCGCGGCCTCCAGAGCCTGCTGCGGCGTGGCGATCAGATGCACGGCATGCCCGGCAAAACGGTCGTCGCCAGGTTTGGGCGTCTCCAGGCGGCCTTCCTCCAGCGCAGTGCGGATGGCCGGGGGTACCTCGATGCCATAGCGCGCCAGAATGGCCAACGCATCGGCGCAGGTGGTCGCATCTGGCACGGTGGGGCCACTGGCAATCACCGACGGGTCGTCGCCGGGCACGTCGCTGATGGTGAGCGTGACCACGCGCGCTGGCGCACAGGCCGCCGCCAGGCGCCCGCCCTTGATGCGCGAGAGGTGCTTGCGCACGCAGTTCATCTCGCCAATGTGCGCGCCGCTGTCGAGCAGGGCGCGGTTGATGCGCTGCTTGTCTTCCAGCGTCACCCCGTCGCAGGGCAAGGTCAGCAGGGACGAGCCCCCGCCCGAGATCAGGCACAGCACCAGGTCGTGCTCCGTCAGCCCCTGGGTCAGATCGAGAATGCGCTGCGCCGCGGCCAGCCCCGCCGCATCGGGCACGGGGTGCGCGGCCTCGACCACCTCGATGCGCTGCGGCACGCCCGCAGGCCGGGGCGGCACATGCCCGTAGCGGGTGACCACCAGGCCCGACAGGGGCGCGTCCTGCGGCCACAGGGCCTCCAGTGCCTGGGCCATGGCGCCCCCCGCCTTGCCCGCGCCCAGCACCAGGGTGCGGCCCCCGCTCTCGCGGCTGGGCGGCTGGGGCAGCCACTGGCGCATGCCGTGCAGGGGTTGTGCGCTGTGCACTGCGGCATCAAACAGCGCCTTCAGAAAGGCGCGGGGATGGGTGCGGTAGTCCGGCAGGGAGGGACTGGCTGGCTGGGTTTCTGGGTGCATGCCGCGCATTGTGCAGCGGTAGTACCAGTCACGTTGCTGTAACCAGTCTGTCACACGCCACCGGTATCGTCGGCACCCTTGCTCAGGGACCCACAACAGCCATGCACAACACCCCATGGAGCCGACTGGAGGCGATGATGGCGCTGCTATCGCCCGCCGCCCGCCAGGGCACCGGCCCCCTGGCGCGGCTGATGCGCGAGGGCGGGCTGTACTGCGTGTTCCAGCCCCTGGCCGACCTGCGCGAGGGCCAGGTGTACGCACACGAGGCACTGATACGTGGCCCCCAGAACACCCCGCTGCACACCCCCGACAAACTGCTGGAGCTGGCCCGGCACGAGGGCATCCTGCAGGACTTTGAGCTGCTGTGCGTTTACACCGCCATGGAGCAATGGGGCCGGCACGACGCGCCGGGCCGGCTGTTTGTGAACATCAGCGCCGATGCGCTGGTGCATGGCGTCCAGCTGATCGGCGCCACCGAGCTGGGCAACACCGTGCGCAGCCTGGGCCTGAGCGCTCGCATGCTGGTGCTGGAGATCACCGAGCACGAACGCGTGACCGACATGCCCCAGCTGCGCCAGGCCATCAAGGCCGTACATGCCTGCGGCGCGCGGCTGGCGCTGGACGACTTTGGCGATGGCCGCTCCAGCCTCAGGCTGTGGTCCGAGGTGAAGCCCGACTTCGTGAAGATCGACAAATACTTCATCCGCGACATCAGCGACCACCCCGAGAACCTCCAGATGCTGCAGGCCATCAAGGGCATTGCCGACGTGTTCGGCACCCAGCTCATCGCCGAAGGCATCGAAACCCGCGACGACCTGCGCGCGCTGCGCGACCTGGACATCCCCCTGGGCCAGGGCTGGCTGCTGGGCCGCCCGGCCATGGCGCCGCGCGAGGCGGTGGACGACGCGGCGCTGGAGGTGATGCACGACCGCCGCGTGGCCGTGCTGCCGCACCTGGGCCAGACCGCGCGCCCAGGCATCCTGCGCAGCCTGCTGGTGGTGCAGGCACCCACCGCAGCGCCCGCCACCAACAACGACGCCGTGGCCGCCCTGTTCCGCCAGCACACGGACCTGCACGCGCTGGCGGTGGTAGACGGGTCGCGCCCCGTGGCCCTCATCAACCGCCAGCAGTTCATGAATCATTACGCCACGCCGTACTTCCGCGAGGTGCATGGCCGCAAGTCCTGCCTGGCGTTTGCCAACCTGGCGCCGCGCGTGGTCGAGCTGGACTGCGATGTGGACCAGCTCGTTGGCATCCTCACCTCGCAGGACCAGCGCTACCTGAGCGACGGCTACATCGTCACCGACAACGGCCGCTACCTGGGCCTGGGCACCGGCGACCAGCTGGTGCGCGCCGTGACCGAGACCCGCATCGAGGCCGCGCGCCACGCCAACCCACTGACTTTTCTGCCGGGCAACATTCCCATCAGCCTGCACATCCAGCGCTTGCTGGAAAGCGGCACCGAGTTCGTGGCCTGCTATGCGGACCTGAACAACTTCAAGCCCTTCAACGACCACTACGGCTACTGGCGCGGCGACCAGATGATCCGCCTGGTGGCGCGCCTGGCCACGGCACACTGCGACGCACGCAGCGACTTTGTGGGCCATGTGGGCGGGGACGACTTCATGCTGATCTTCCAGAGCAGCAACTGGCTGCAGCGCTGCAAGAACATCGTGGACGAGTTCGCACGCGAGGCCGTCACGCTGTTCGACGACAGCGCACGGCTGGCAGGCGGCATCCATGCCGAGGACCGGCATGGCGTGCAGCGGTTCTTTCCGTGCACCACGCTGGCCATCGGCGCCGTGCGCATCACGCCCGGGCGCTTTCGGCATGCCGAAGAAGTGGCCAACCTGGCCGCCGTGGCCAAGCATGAGGCGAAGCAGGCATCAACCGGGGTGGTGCTGCATGGCGGGTTTACCGAGTCGAGCCTGGGGGCGGTGGCTGCCACGCGGGCGCTGCAGGATGTTTTGGCAGCGTAGGGCCTGTTTGGATCGCATACCCAGGACGCAACACCGACGCAAAAACGGGGTTCTGGCTTGCCGGCATTGAGTCCTCGAAGCTGCTCGGCTTAAGGCAAAAAAGTCCGCTTCGGTCCCTTTGTAGCCGCTCGCTGAAGCGTGAATCAGTCTTTGAAAATGCGTGTCCGGCGACCTATCGGGCACTCAAGTTCAAAGCAATGACGCCCAAAACAATGAA